>NZ_JBFRFR010000083.1:0-34998 GCF_052114925.1 Bradyrhizobium sp. 2TAF36
CCAGCGCCGCATTGGCGCCGGCTCCCTTCGGCATCAGCGCTTCCACAAAGCTCGGCTGTCCCGTCCGCTTGACCGCCATCGCTACCCTCCAAGGCTTTGCCCTAGGGAATCACAATTGACGAATTACGCAACAGGCCCACAAGGGGAGAAGGAAGAAAGCTACGCCACCGCCCTGCGCCCAATGATCGCAAACCGCAACTTGCTCGAGATGAAATCGATCGCGGCGACGGCGACCAGAATCATCAGGATCAGGAACGACACCCGCTGCCATTCCAGCACGCGGATCTGCTCGGCGAGCTGGAGGCCGATGCCGCCGGCGCCGACGATGCCGATGATCGTTGCCGAGCGCGTGTTGGATTCGATGAAATAGAGCACCTGGCCGGCGATCACGGGCAGCACCTGCGGCAGCAGGCCGAAGCGGATTTCGTGCAAAGCACTGCCGCCGGAGGCGCGGACGCCTTCGACCTGCTTCTGGTCGGCGCCTTCGATCGCCTCCGAGAACAGTTTTCCGAACGCACCGAAATCCGACACGGCAATCGCCAGCACACCGGCGAACGGGCCGAGGCCGACGACATTGATCCAGACCAGCGCCCAGATCAGGGTGTCCACGCCGCGGATCGAATCCAGGAAGCGGCGAACCGGAAAACGCAGGATCTGCGAGGGTATGACGTTGCGCGCGGCCAGCAGGCTGACCGGAAGCGCGAACACCGCCGCCAGCGTCGTGCCGAGCAGCGCGATCGACAGCGTCTCGCCCAGCGCCTTCAGATAGACCGGCAGCGRGGAACCAGGATCGGGCGGGATCATCATCAGGCTGATCCAGCCGAGCTGGCTCAGCCCTGCAAAGAATCGCGACGGCGAGAAGTCGAGATCGACGAGGCCGTAGACCAGAATCGCAAACGCCGCGACGATCATCGCCGGCATCGCGAGCCGCGCCGAGGCGGGGCGGTCGAACACATCGGGGTAGCGTGCGCGAAGCTCTCGCGTGTCGACCTCCTGCGGTCTCGTCACGTCCGCGCCTCCTTGCCGAACAGACGGCCGCGCAGCCAGCCCGTGCTGATGTCGATGATGAAGACCGTGATGATGATGGTGAGCAGGATGGCACTGACGTCGGAGTAATAGAACTTGCGGATGGCGACGACGAGCTCCTGGCCGATGCCGCCGGCACCGACGAAGCCCATGACCGAGGCCTCGCGGACGTTGATCTCGAAGCGCAGCAGCGCATAGCTGGCATAGCCCGCGGTCACCTGCGGCACCACGGCGAAGCGCATGCAGGAGAGCCAGCTCGCGCCGGTCGAGCGGATGCCTTCAACCGGCTTCATGTCGGCATTCTCAACGATCTCGGAGAACAACTTGCCGAGCGCGCCGGTGGAGTGGATCGCGATCGCGAGCACGCCGGCCATCGGCCCGAGGCCGAAGGCGATCACGAAGATCAGCGCGAAGACGATGCCCGGCACGGTGCGGGCGAATTCGAGCAGGCGGCGCACCACGAAGCGCAGCCAGGGCAACGGTGAGGTGTTCTCAGCCGCGAAGAAATTCAAGGCGAAGGCCAAGGTCGCGCCGATCAGCGTGCCGACATAGGAGATCAGCAACGTCTCGCCCAGCATCTTCAGCCATTTGCGCCAGCCCCACAGCCATTCGCCGGCATCGGTCCAGACCCGCTGGCCGCTCTCGAGCGTGAGAATGCGGTCGAAATAGCTGATGAAATTGCCGAAATGGGCGAAGAAGGTGCGCAGGTTCACTTCCGCGCCGATCGCGGCAAGAAATAGCGCTGCGGCAAAGATCACCAGCCCCAACAGGAGTCGGAGCCGCTTGCGCGCGACCGCCTGGCGATAGGCCGCGTTCAGCACGGCGAGCTGCTGCTCGGGGAGGATCGAAACCGCGACGGTCATCTGGCCAGGGAAGGTGGTCGATCAAAGAGAAAGAGCCGGGTCCATCGACCCGGCTCCAGTGCTATCGTCCCGAAACTCAGGACGCCTTCTTCTTACGCAGTGCATCGACGAACTTGATCAGCTCGATCGTGCCATCCCAGTCCTTGGTGGTGGCGGGATGGAAACCCTTCTTCTGGCCGTCCTGGAGGCGATCGAAGGCCGCCTTGTCCTTGGCCGGCGCGTCGAAGAACGCCTTGGCGATCGCCGCCTTGGCATCTTCCGGCAGGTCGGAATTGTAGGCGTAGGGGCCGTTGATGATCGGCGCCGACTTGTGGATGATGCGGAAATCGTCCTTCTTCATCGGCGAGCCGTCGGCATTCTTCAGCATGCCCTTGGTCAGCATCTGCGCCAGCGTGGAATCGTCATCGCTGGTCCACTGGTTGGCCGCAACGTCGACCGTGCCCTGCGCCAGCGCCAGGATCGCGTTCTCGTGGCTACCGGTGAAGACGACCTTGCTGAAATAGGTGTCGGCATCCGTGATGCCCATCTTGTCGAGCTCGAAGCGCGGCACATTGTTGCCGGAGGTCGAGTTCGGGTCGACGAGGCCGAGGTTCTTGCCCTTGAGCTGGTCGACGCTCTTGTAGGGGCTGCTCGCCTTGACGAAGAACACCGAGTAGTAGCCGGTCGAACCGTCGGCGTTGATGTCGTTGGCGAAGGCATCGGTCTTGACGCCGGTCAGACGGGCGCGGGCGAACGACGCCGAGCCGTAGCTGGCGATATGGATGTTGCCGGCGCGCTGGCCCTCGATGACGGCGGCGTAGTCGTTGGCGATGCGCAGCGTGACCTTCACGCCCAATTCCTTGGAGAGATAGTTCATGAACGGCGCCCAGCGCTCGGTCACGCCCGAGGCGTTTTCCGCCGGAATGACCGCGAAGGTCAGTTCGGGATATTTGGCTTTCCAGTCGTCGGCGGAGGCCGAAGTCGTGAACGCGAGCGCGGCGGCGCCGGCAAGAACCAGTCTGCGAGTGATCATGATACCCTCTTCATCGGTTGGGGTCGGTTGACGCAAAAATTGGCAGTTACAGGCGCAGCTCAGGCGGCCGCGGCCGTTCCGAGCGCCGGCACGCCTTCAGGCGCCGGCACAGGCATTCCGCCCATGACGTCGGAGGCTTCGAGATCGTAGAGCTCGCGCGCGACGTGGTCGGTCAATTCGGCCGGCGCGCCGTCGAACACCACGCGCCCCTGCGCCATGCCGATCAGGCGATCGCAATAGCTGCGCGCCAGATCGAGCGAATGCAGGTTGCAGAGCACGGTGATGCCGAAATGCTTGTTGATGCGCAGCAGCGCATCCATCACGATCTTGGTGTTGCGCGGGTCGAGCGAGGCGATCGGCTCGTCGGCGAGGATGATGTCGGGCTGCTGCACCAGCGCGCGGGCGATCGCAACACGCTGCTGCTGGCCGCCGGAGAGCTGGTCGGCGCGCTGGGCGGCGAGTGAGGCGATATCGAACTGTTCGAGCGCCGACATCGCCAGCGCCTTGTCGTGCTCGGRCCAGGTCTGCGTCAGCGAGCGCCAGGCCGGCATCGTGGCAAGACGCCCCATCAGCACGTTGGTGAGCACATCGAGCCGGCCGACCAGGTTGAACTGCTGGAAAATCATCGCCGAGCGCGCCCGCCACTGCCGCAGCTCCTTGCCGCGCAGCGCGGTGACGTCGAGGCCGTCGAACAGGATGCGGCCCTGCGTCGGCGTCGCCAGGCGATTGATCATGCGCAGCATGGTCGACTTGCCGGCGCCGGAGCGCCCGATCACACCGACGAAGCCGCCGGGGGAGATTTGAAACGAAGCGTCGTCCACCGCGGCTTTTGCGCCGAAGCGGCACGTCAGACCTTCAACCACCAGCATAGAGGGCTCCAGAGTAGCTGGCTGCCACCGCTAGCGCTGGCACTTGACACTTGTGTGACACCGGCGTTGCGGTGCGGCGATCCTACACACCTCTTCCCCTGTCATCGCATCGTCATGACATTGTCATCAGGCCGCTCGAAGAGGTACGCCCGCCCTCGACCTATCGGATGCAGCATGGCCGGCAAAACGCTCTCGGTTCAACCGACCATCGACCCTTCGGCGAAGCTGCATGAGACCAGGCTCGGCACCTATACCGAAGTCGGTGCGCGCACGATCCTCACTGAAGTCGCGATGGGCGATTACTCCTATGTCGTGAACGACGCCCAGATCACCTACACCACGATCGGAAAATTCTGCTCGATCGCGGCGATGACCCGCATCAATCCCGGCAATCATCCGATGCATCGCGCGACGCAGGCGCATTTCACCTATCGTTCCAGCGCCTACTTCGAAGGCGAGAGCGACGACACCGAGTTCTTCGACTGGCGGCGCCAGCATCACGTCCATATTGGCCACGACGTCTGGATCGGCCATGGCGCGATCGTGCTGCCCGGCCGCACCATCGGCACCGGCGCGGTGATCGCGGCGGGCGCCATCGTCACCAAGGACGTGCCGGCCTACACCATCGTCGCCGGCAATCCGGCGCGCATCGTGCGGCGGCGGTTCTCGGAAGACGTCGCCGGACGGCTGGCCCGACTCGCCTGGTGGGACTGGGATCACGACAAATTGCGTGAAGCACTGCCCGATTTCCGCAAGCTCGGGATTGAAGATTTCCTCTCGGCATATGAAGCACGGGCAAGCTCCCTCACCCGTTCCCCTGCCAGCAAACGAAGCGCGGTCGCTTGACAGACATCTTCCTTGAGGGCGGCCGGGCCCTGATCGGCTCCGAGCTCGTCGAAACTTCCATTCTGGTGTCCGGCGCGGACATTGCGCAGGTCGATGCCTCTCGCGGCCGTGCGCGGCTGGCGATCGATGCGCGCAACCTGCTGGTGCTGCCCGGCATCGTCGATCTGCATGGCGATGCCTTCGAGCGGCAGATGATGCCGCGCGCCGGCGTCGACTTCCCGATCGACGTCGCGCTCGCCGACAGTGACCGCCAGGCGATCAGCAACGGCATCACCACGGTGTTTCACGCCACGACCTGTTCGTGGGAGCCGGGCCTGCGCAGCGCCGGCAATGCGCGCACCCTGATGGAGGCGATCGAGCGGCAGCGCCCGCAATTCGCCGCCGATACCCGTTTCCACCTGCGGCACGAGACCTACAATCTCGATGCAGAGGCCGAGATCGGCCAGTGGCTCGCCGAGGGCCGCGTCGACCTGTTCGCCTTCAACGACCACATGGACGGCACCGTTGCCGACATGGCCAAGCCGCGCAAGCGCAACCGCATGGTCGAGCGCACCGGCCTCTCGGGCGAGGAATTCGACCGGCTGGTCGAGCGTGTGCTTTCGCGGGCCAGTGAAGTGCCGGCTTCCGTGTCGCGGCTTGCCGCAACTGCTCGCGCAGCCGAGGTGCGGATGCTCTCGCATGACGATGCGACGCCGGCGATGCGGCAGGAGTTTCGCGAGTTGGGCGCTGACATCGCGGAGTTTCCGATCAACGAGGAGACCGCGCGGGCGGCCGCGTCCGCGGGCGATGCCATCGTCTACGGTGCGCCGAACGTCGTGCGCGGCGGCAGCCATACCGGCTGGACCCGGGCATCCGACATGATCGCGAAGGGGCTCTGCTCGGTGCTGGCGTCGGACTATTACTATCCCGCGCAGCTGCTCGCCGCGTTCCGCCTTGTCGCCGACGGCGTGCTGCCGCTGCCGAAGGCCTGGGATCTGGTCTCTGCGGGACCAGCGCGCGCGACCGGCCTTGCCGATCGCGGCGTGCTCGCGGAAGGACGCCGCGCCGACATGCTGCTGGTCGACGACAGCGTGCCGCTGCGGCCGCGGCTGATCGCGGTGGTATCAGGCGGAAAGCTCGTGCATCTCACCGATGCGACGCGACTGCTCGCTGCGGCGGCGACGCCGCGCGAGGCTGTCGTTGCGGCCTGAACCGGTTATGCTCGGACGATGACAGATTTTCCCCGCTACGCGATCTATTTTGCCGCCGGCGCCGACAGCGCCCTCTCCCGCTTCGGCGCCGAGTTGCTCGGCTACGATGTCTACACCGGCGACGAGATGCCGTTCCCAGCCGACGCATCGCGTGTTGCGCCGGACTGGCGCGACGTCACGGCCGATCCCCGCAAATACGGCTTCCACGGCACGCTGAAGGCGCCGATGGCGCTGGCGCCCGGCAGGACTGAAGCCGAGCTCATCGCAGTCTGCGCCGCCTTTGCCGGCAAGGCGCGGCCGATGCCGTCAATCCGTCCGGTCGTCGACTCCATCAGCGGCTTCATTGCGGTGATTCCGACCGAGCCCGTGGGTACGCTCCAGCAGCTTGCCGCCGATTGCGTCCGCGAATTCGACGACTTCCGCGCGCCCATGACGGCGGAAGACCGCGCGCGGCGCAAGCCCGACAAACTCACCGAGCGGCAACGCGACTATCTCGACCGCTGGGGTTACCCGTACGTGATGGAAGAATTCCGCTTCCACATGACGCTGACGGGACGGCTGGATGCGGAGCGGCGCGGGCCGATCCTGGAGATGTTGCGCGCGAGGTTTTCGGCGCTCGGTCTCGAGACGCTGGCGATCGACCGGATCGCGCTGTTCAAGCAGGATGATGCCAGGGCGCGCTTCCGCTTTGTCGGCGAGTGGGCGTTGGCGAAGTAGGCCTCAGCGCCAGCTCGCGAGATTGAAGGCGAGCGCCACGGCGCCAACCAGAATGAGGCTGGTTGCCCAGATTGCATCCAGATTGAACCAACTTCGCGCGACGAACCTCAATCCCAGATAGCGGTAGACCAGCCACGCCAGACACCCGCCGGCACTGACCATGGCGACAACGTGCACCAGGGACACCAGCACCGCCATCCCGAGACTTGTCTTCAGAAGACTTGCCTTCATCAGCGCGCCCGCCGCCTCATGGCCGGCATCGAGCTCGAAGGCCTGGCAGAGCCCGAGATAGATCGGCACGAGCATCAAGGCCGCGCCGTGAGCAATGGCAACGGCGAATGACCAGAGCGCCAATTGCGTCGGCGGAATTCGTGCCAGCGTGCGCGGATGGCGTCGCTCGATCAGCCGATAGACGCCGAAGCCGATGACGAGAAGGCTCGCGCCGAGCTGGATCGAACGCTGCCACTCGGCCAGCACGAGCAGGAACGCAAATGGCAGCAGCACGAGAAGTGTTGCCAGGAGATGTCCGGCCGCCAGAGCCCACAACGCGCGGAACAGCGCGCGCGGGCTCTTGTCCATGAGCCCGGCCGACACGGCGAGCGGCCATCCCATTCCCGGATTGACCCCGTGATAAAGACCGCTCGCAACAAGAGCGAGCCACAGCCAGCCGAGCGGCCAACTCCCGTGCTGCCAGCCTAGGCCGACGGGTAGCAAAAGGAGTCCGTCGAACAATCGCCGCCCTCCAGCCTGATCTGGTGCGCGCGATATCCGTCGGGGAAGCTCACGAAATAGTCCTTGGCGAGCTCGAGGCCGCCGTCGCGACCGACATTGGCCATGACTTCCACGCCCGGAACCCCATCGGGATAGAATTGGTCATCCCAGGTGGAATACAGCGAATTGGTCCAGTACACGCGCTTGCCGTCGCGGCTGATCTCGACCATCTGCGGACCGGCCGCAAATGCCTTGCCGTTCGGATGGGGCGTGCGGCGCGCGATGCCGCCGATGTGAACCGAGCCCGCAAGCTTCGGCTTTCGCGGATCACTCACATCGTACTGGCGCATTTCACCCGTGCCCCAGCACGAGACATAGAGAAACCGGTCATCCATCGACAGGTCGATGTCGGTCACCAGCGGCGGCACGGCGCCAAATCCCTGCAGCAGCGGCGGGAGCTGCTCCTTTGGCGCGGGTTCGGGCGGAATCGTCGCCGTCTTCTCCGCGTGGAATTTTCCGCCTTCGCGCCACCAGGTCCAGATCGATGCTTCGAGGTTGGTGGTGTCGACCACAACGCCAACGAAGCCGTATTCGCGAACCGGATCGTGCGCGGGCCGCACCTCCAACGCCATCTGATGATTGGCGCCGAGGTCGATGGTCTGCACGTTGCGACGGGCGCGGAGATCCCAGAAGTGGAGACGATGGCCATATTTGTTCGCCAGCAGATCTTCCGCGACGATCCCGTTCTCGAACTGCGGCGGCAACGCCCATTCGCTCGTCACCATGTAGTCGCGCGGCAGGTTCCACCAGAAATCATAGTGCAGCGTCTGCGGACCGCGGTCGATCTCCCACCGCCCAAGGACCTCGAACGTCTCGCAATCCATGATGAAGACGCCTGGAGGCCCGTTGGTGCCGTCCTTGCCGCCGCCGCCCAGCGTGCTCACATAGACGCCGTCCGGCCCGCAATGGATGGTATGCGGCCGCGAGTAGCCGGTCTTCTTGAAGATTTCCTCGGGCTCGATGATCTTGTGGATTTTGGCTTTGGTCGGATCGGGCTTGGTATCGATGATGTAGATCCGCGACGAGCGTATCCCGGGGATGATGAGATAGCGCCGCTCGATGAAGGCATGTCCCGCGAGCGGCGACAAGGCGGAGGAGCAGGCGTTCCAGCCGAAGTGATGAAACTCATCGCCCTTGTTGGGCATCGTCACCGTGTGGACGATTTGGCTGTAGGTCGGCGATCCCGGCTTGACGTCGATGACCGCGAGAGCATCCGGCTTTGAGAAATCCGGACTGAGCAGCAACGTGTATGCAAAGTTCTCCGCTGGTGCTTCCATCGCCAGCTTGGGCGATGCGTGAAAGGTGGGATCCGGCCTCATCGTCATGGCACTGCCTCCCTGTTTCGTCGGCTCGCTCCAACCTGGCTCGGAATAGCGGCATAATGAAGAGCTGCTCAGCGACGTCTTGAGAAGCTCCGCGGACCTGGTTGGCGAGCGTGCAAGGAGCGTACAATATGTCATCGCCGGCGTGCGGAAAACCGCCCGAACCGCGCTAATTCGACGCCCTCAGCCAGACGGAAACCGGCGGGATCAGGCCAGCGCGCACCTCACACTCGGCATCGTCCCCGCGTAGGCGGGGACTGCCGAGAGACCTGGCGACTACCGAGTGGGTACGGCGCTACTTCCCCCACCGCAACGCCAGCGCATCCCGCTCCTTGGCGAGCTCCAGCAGCCCTGCCCGCGTCGCCGGGTGCAGCGGCTGGAGCGGATGCCGCACGGTGTCCGATTTGATCACGCCGCCGGCCTGCATCATGGCCTTGCAGGCGATCAGGCCGCATTGGCGGTTTTCGTAGTTGATCAGCGGCAGCCAGCGCTCATAGGCGGCCTTTGCCTCCTCGCGCTTGCCGGCGAAATAGGGATCGATGATCTGGCGGATGCCGTCGGGATAGCCGCCGCCCGTCATCGCGCCGGTGGCGCCGGCGTCGAGATCGGCGAGCAGCGTGATGGCTTCCTCGCCATCCCACGGGCCCTCGATATCCTTGCCGCCCGCCTCGATCAGGCTGCGCAGCTTTGCCGCCGCGCCCGGCACCTCGATCTTGAAATAGCGGATGTTGGCGAAGTCGCGCGCCAGCCGCGCGAGCAGCTCGACCGACAGCGGCGTTCCGGCGACAGGCGCGTCCTGGATCATGACGGGAATGTTGATCGCGCCCGAGAGCACCTTGAAGAATTCGACGATGCCCTTCTCGGGCACGCGGAAGGTCGCGCCGTGATAGGGCGGCATCACCATCACCATGGCGGCCCCCGCCGCCTCCGCCTGCTGGCTGCGTGCGGCGCAGACGGCCGAGCTGAAATGCGTGGTGGTGACGATCACGGGAACCCGGCCCGCGACATGCTCCAGCACCGCATGCATCACGGTTTCGCGCTCGGCATCGGTGAGCACGAACTGCTCGGAGAAATTGGCGAGGGTACAGAGACCGTTCGAGCCCGCATCGATCATGAAATCGATGCAGCGGCGCTGGCCCTCGAGGTCGAGCTCGCCGCGCTCGTCGAAGATGGTGGGCGCAACCGGGAACACGCCGCGATAGGGGCGCTGGGCCTTGTGTGGGGTGACCGGCATCGAACTCTCCATCCTTGATACGTCTGTTGCTGCACTCCCGCAGCGGCACAGATGTACCCGCCGCGTGAAGCGGCGGCAATGCCGTTCGCGCGACGCCCAGACGGATGACGATCGAAGTTATGCGGTCTTCACGGCCCCCAAAAAGCCTTCGACCGCGACGCGAAGACGATCGGCATCGCCCGACATCTTCTTCACGGATTCGGACAGCACCGTGCCGGCGTTGCCGGTTTCCTGGTTGAGTCTCGCGACGCTGCCGATGGTGTCGGTGACCTCGCGGGTGCCCTGAGCGGCCTGCTGGAAGTTGCGCGAGATCTCGGTGGTGGCCGCGCGCTGCTCCTCGACGGCGGCTGCGATCGCCGTCATCTTCTCGTCGATGCCGCTGATGGCGCCCCCGATCGAGCGGATGGCGGTCACGGCCTGGCCCGTCGCGCTCTGGATCTCCTCGACCTGGCGCGAGATTTCTTCGGTTGCGGTTGCGGTCTGCGCGGCGAGGCTCTTGACCTCGCCGGCGACCACGGCAAAGCCGCGGCCGGCCTCGCCCGCACGCGCCGCCTCGATGGTCGCGTTCAGCGCCAGGAGATTGGTCTGGCCGGCGATGGCGTTGATCATCTTCACGACCTCGCCGATCCGGCTCGCGGTCTGATCGAGGATCTCGACCGTCGCGTTGGTCCGCTCGGCCTGCGACACCGCCTCGCGCGCCTCGCGGGCGCTCAACTGCACCTGTGCGGAGATCTCGCCGACGGATGCGGAGAGTTCCTCGGTCGCGGCCGCGATGGTCTCGAGATTGTTGGTGGCCTGCTCGGCTGCGGAAGAGACTGCCGCGGTCTGGCTGGTCGACTCTGATACCAGCGTGCGCACATCGGTCGCGGTGGCATCGAGCTCCCTCGCCGACGCCGCGACACTGTGGATCACCGCCTGCACGGTGTCGTCGAAGCTGCGGCATGCGTCGTCCACGGTGCCGGAGCGGGCGAGTTGCAACGCCTGCTGCGATTCGCGTTCCTGGCCCAGCCGCTCGGCGGTCGCCGCGCTCTCGCGCAGGCTCTCGAGCGCGGCAGCCATGGTGCCGAACTCGTCGGGATATCGGGATCGCGGCACGGGCGTCGCATAATCACGGGCGCCGATTCGCGCGATGGCGTCGAGGATGGCGCGGACCGGGCGCATCAGGCGATTGCGCACCACGTAGACGCCGGCGAGGGTCACGGCGAGCGCGAGCAGAAACGCGAGCGACTGCACGATGAGGTTGGTGAGCGCCTTGGTCTGCACGGCCTCGGCACGCGCGATCGACTGATCCAGCGCTTTGGTCGCGACCCCGACAATGAGCGGGAACGGCGACTGGCAGAGCGTATTCCACTCCGAGGCAGGCATCGCGGGCTTGCCGCTGCCGTCGAGATTCTTGGTGAGATCGCCGATCTGCTTCAGGACGCCATCGGTCTTGGTCTTCGCGTCCGACGCTGCCGTCACCAGCTCCGCCGTCACGTCGGGCGCAGCCAGCAACTCGGCCATGCCCGCCCAGCCGGAGGTGATCGTGCCATCCCATTGCGCCACCGACCGCTTCTGAACGTCGTCGAGCGGCTTGCTGCTGTTGATGTTCGAGCGAAGCGACGAACAATGGACCCCATAACGGTCGCGCACCTGCCAGGCGAAGCGGCGGACCTGGATCATGCGGGCGATGTAGGGATCGTTCATCCAGGCGCGGTTCGACACCGCGGTGGAGGCGAGGTTCGCTGTGTCGATGACCTTGGTGACGGCGTCGTACCAGGAATTGGTCCGCTCCATCTTGCGCTCGGCGCGCGGAAGCTTGGCCTCGTCGTAGAACAGCTGGAATTGCGGCGCGGCTTCGTTCCAGCGCTGCTTCAGCGTGCTGGCGAGCTCGTCGCGGCGTGCGAAATCGACGGTCGAGAGCGCGGCGCTGATCCCTTCATAGCCGCCCTGCTCGGCCTTCTCGGCTTCAGCGAGTTTTGCCTTGGGATCGTCCTCGCCAAGGATGGCGCTCTGGGCATCGCCACGATTGTTGCGCAACGCGAGCACGCCATGGAAGATCGCCTTGTCGGCAGCGGCGAGCCGCGCCGTCTCGAGACTGTCGCTGTAGCGACCGAACGCTCCGAACATCTGGATCGCCGTAGAGGCCAGCGCACCGGCGGCCAGCAGGGCCATCAAGGTCAGGAGAAGCGAGCTTACCGATTTCTTAAACATTGCCATGAGTCAGGGGGCCTGCATTGTACTGCCGGCCACCCTGCATCGCGACATGCCAAGGATCGGTTAAGGTTTTAGTCAAATTGCCGGAAGTGCCCGGTCTGTAAGCGGTTTGGTGAAATCCGGCGGCCGGCGCTCGGCGAAGGCGGTGAAGGCCTCGCGTGCTTCCGCCGTGCGCAAACGCTGCGCGAATTGCTCGCCTTCGGCCTGCATCTGCGCGACCAGCGCCTCGCCATTGCGCATCAACTTCTTGGTCGCAGCAAGCGCGCCGGCCGGCTGGCGAGCGAGCCGCTGCGCGAGCGCAAGCGCCTCGGCATCGAGCTTGTCGAGCGGCACCACGCGATTGGCAAGGCCCCATTCCAGCGCCGACCTCGCCGGTACGGTCTCGCCCAGCGCGAACATCTCGTAGGCGCGGGCGTAGCCGATGCGTGCCGGCATCAGCAGGCTGGAGGCGGCCTCCGGCACCAGCGCAAGGCTGACGAAGGGCGTCGACAATTGCGCATTGTCGGCGAGCACGACGAGGTCGCAATGCAGCAGCATCGTGGTGCCGACGCCGACGGCGCGGCCCTGCACGGCCGCGACGAGCGGCCGGGTGCAGCGCGCCAGCGACTGTATGAAGCGCACGACGTTGCGGCTGCCTTCGGACTTGCCGGCTGCGACGGCGGCGAATTCGCCGACATCGTTGCCGGCGGTGAACATGTCACCCTCGCCGCGGATCAGGATCACGCGGGTGGACGGATCGAACTCGGCGGATTCGATGGTGTCGGCGAGCTTGCCGTACATCGCATCCGTCAGCGCGTTCTTCTTGTCGGGGCGCGCCAGCGTGAGGGTGAGAATTCCGTTGTTGTTCTCGATCCGGACGTGCTCGGTCATGGGTCTCTCCTTTAGTCGTCTGAAGGTCTTGGAAACTTGTCCTGAATGCTGGTCAGCCAGCGCGCGACGATGTCGATCTCCGCGCTGGTAAATCCATCCGTCAGCGCGGCGTTGATCTGCGCCGCGTCAGTCTTCGCCTGCGCCAGCACGGTGCGCCCCTTCGGCGTCAGCCATACGCGCCAGGCCCGGCCATCCTCGCGATCGGCCCGCCGCTCGACCAGCCTCGCCGCAGCACTGCGATCGACGAGGCCTGAGATGCCGGCCGGCCCCATGTCGAGCGCCGCGCCTGCCTCGCCCATCAGCACGCCGTCCTGCTTGCCGAGGATGAACAACAGCCCCGCCTGCGCCGGCGTGACCTCGTTCTGCGGCTGCGCCGCCATCCAGCGCTGCAAGCGGCGTTGTGCGACGTTCAGGAGGTAAATAAGCCGATGATGCCTCGCTGCGGCTTCTTTATTTCGCATGCGAAATAGATAGCCGAGCCGAACCGGATTGTCAAAGGGAGACGGCTACGGGGGCGCGGCAGCCATCGAGGAACAGGGCCGCGCAGGTCTGCACGCGGCGCTCGATCTGCTTGCGTGACGGCAGCGGCATGTCGCCATAGATCGCCGCGCGCTGCGGCGCCGATGCGACCATGCCGATCAGCATGCCGGCAACTTCCTCCGCATCATCGATGGCGATGCGCTTGCGCTTGACCTGGACGCGCAGCCAGCCCGCGAGCGTCCTGACGGTGCGGGAAATGCCGTTGTTGTAGAAGTTGGCGGCGAGCTCGGGGAACGCGGCGGATTCCTGCAGCACCATGCGCTGCAGCGCCACGACCTCCGGATCGAGTGCGAGATCGGCGCAGGCCAGCAGCGCGGCACGCAGGCCCGTCGCGATATCGACCTCGTCGCTTCCTTGCAGATCCACGGCGGAGAGCAGCCGCTCGAGCCTGTCCGCGCACATCGCCTCGAACAGTGCGGCCTTGCCCGGAAACAGGCGATAGAGCGTCTTGGTCGAGACGCCGGCGCGACGTGCCAGCTCTTCGGTGCTGGTCGCGGCATAGCCGTCGACGGCGAAGGCGTTGCGCGCTGCATCGAAGACGATCCGCCTCGTCTCCTCGTCGCTGCGCAGTTGCGGCCGCCCGCGGGGGCGGCATTCACCTGAAGGTTTTGCCTGAGCCATGCTTTTAGATGACGCCTGTCATTCCATTGACAATTCCAAAGCTAGTCTCATTTTGGAAATCGTCAAGTTTCCTAATTCAGGGGAGCCGGCCATGTCCGTCCACACCACCCCATCCGCTGCGACCCAAACCGCTATTCCAGCAACCGTGCCGGAGGGCGTGCTGCCCACCGCCCCGACCGGCATCCGCCGGCAAAAACTCAATCTCCGCAAGCTGTTGCTGATGGGTGCGACGATCGTCGCGCTGGCCGGCGCGAGCTGGTACGGCTACGACTACTGGACCGTTGGGCAGTACCTCGTCTCCACCGATGACGCCTATGTGAAGGCCGACAACACCACCATCGCGCCAAAGGTCAGCGGCTACCTCGACCGCGTCCTGGTCGGCGATAACGAGCATGTGAAGGCCGGCCAGGTACTCGCCAGGATCGACGATCGCGACTTCCGGGTCGCGCTCGACCAGGCCAAGGCCGATGTCGCCGCCGCGAATGCGACGGTGACGAGCAAGCAAGCGCAGCTCGAGGTCCAGCAAGCCGTGATCGCGGCGGCAAGAGCGACCATCGATGTCGACAATGCCGCGAAGGTTTTCGCGAAGCAGGAGAACAAGCGCTACACCGATCTCGCGGCAACGGGTTTCGGCAGCGTGCAGAACGCGCAGCAGGCGCAAGCGCGCGACGCCGGCGCAGACGCGGCGATCCAGCGCGATATCGCCAATCTCACCTCCGCCTTGAAGCAGGTCGATCTCCTCAACGCCGAGATATTGCAAGCCAGGGCCGCCGCCGCACGCGCGGCCGCACTCCAGCGTCAGGCCGAGCTCAATCTGGGCTACACCACGATCGTCTCCCCGATCGACGGCGTGGTCGGCAACCGCTCCTTGCGCGTCGGCCAGTTCGTGCAGGCGGGCACCCAGCTGATGGCGATCGTGCCGGCCGAGGGCGCCTATGTCGTCGCCAATTTCAAGGAGACGCAGCTGACCCACGTGCAGGCCGGCCAGGCCGTCGATATCGAGGTCGACACCTTCCCGGGTCAGGTCGTGCACGGCCACGTCGATTCCATCGCGCCGGCGAGCGGCCAGGAATTCGCGCTGCTGCCGCCCGACAACGCCACCGGCAATTTCACCAAGGTGGTGCAACGCATCCCCGTCAAGATCGCGCTCGATGCCGCGCACGGTCCCGCGATCGCGCTGCGCCCCGGCATGTCCGTGATCCCAACCATTGCAACACGTTCGACCGCGCCGACCGCCAATGCGGCCGCGGCGCCCAAGGCAAACGTAAAGGCGAAGCTCGTTTCCGGAGGGTCGTGCCATGTCAAACAGCCTCTCACTTTCGACGCCAGCAACACCGGCCGCGACGCCTGATCCGGCAATAGCCGACCCGAACCGCGCGAGTGCCGCGATCTGGATCGCCGTGCTCGCCGCCATGATCGGCTCGTTCATGGCGATCCTGAACATCCAGATCACCAACGCCTCGCTGGCCAACATCGAGGGCGGCATCGGAACCGGCGCCGACAACGGCTCCTGGATCTCGACGTCGTATCTGATCGGCGAGATCATCGTGATCCCCCTGACCGACTATTTGAGCCGCGTGTTCTCGTTCCGCCGCTACATGCTGGCGAGCGCGACGCTGTTCGCGGCGTTCTCGGTCGCCTGCGCCTTCACCCATGATTTGCCGTCGATGATCGCGATGCGCGGCCTGCAGGGCTTTGCCGGCGGCGTGCTGATCCCGATGGCGTTCACGCTCGTATTGACCAAGCTGCCGAAGCCGCAGCAGCCCGTCGGTCTTGCGATCTTCGCACTGTCCGTCACCTTCGCCCCCGCGATCGGCCCGACCATCGGCGGCTATCTCACCGAGAACTACGGCTGGCGTACCATCTTCTTCGTCAACGTGATTCCGACCGCGGTGATGGTGGCCGCGCTCTATCTGACGCTGGAGAAGCAGAAGATGCAGCTCAGCCTGTTGAAGGAAGGCGACTGGGCCGGCATCTTCACCATGGCGATCGGGCTGTCGGCACTGCAGGCCGTGCTGGAGGAGGGCAACAAGGATGACTGGTTTTCCTCGCCCTTCATCGTCAAGCTGGCGATCATCGCGGCCGTCAGCCTCACGCTGTTCGTCACGATCGAGCTCACGATCGAGAAGCCACTGATCCGGCTGCGTCTCCTGACGCAGCGTAATTTCGGCTTCGGCACCATTGCGATGACGATGGTCGGCTTCGCGCTGTTCGGCTCGGTCTATATCCTGCCCGCCTATCTCGGCCAGGCGCAGGGCTACAACGCCGAGCAGATCGGCAACGTGCTGGCCTGGACCGGCCTGCCGCAGCTCGTGCTGATCCCGCTGATCCCGAAGCTGATGCAACGCTTCGACACGCGCTATATCGCGATCACCGGCCTTCTGATCTTCGCCTATAGCTGCTTCATGAACACGGCGATGTCGCCGGACTATGCCGGCGACCAGCTCTGGATTCCGAACATCGTGCGTGCCGTGGGACAGGCCATGGTGCTGACGCCGCTGACCTCGGTGCTGACAGGCGGCATCGCGCCGCAGGACGCGGCCGCGGCCTCCGGCATCAGCAACATGTTCCGCAATCTCGGCGGCGCGATCGGCACGGCGACGCTCGCGACCATCATCACCAAGCGCGAGCAGTTCCACTCCAACATCATCGGCCAGTCGGTCACGCTCGGCCGCGAGGAAGTCCGCACCCGCATCGCGCAGATGACGGATTACTTCATGGCCCACGGCGTGCCCGACCCCCACGCCGCGCGCGAGCAGGCCATCATCGCGCTCGGCAAGACGGTCAAGCGCCAGGCGCTGGTGATGGGCTATTCCGACGCCTTTGCCGTGATCGGCATCGTGCTGGTGATCGCCGCGATCGCGGTGCTGCTGACGCGGCGCGTGAAGGCGGCCGGTGGGCCGGTGCATTAGGCTCTTCTTCCCCCTCTCCCCGTTCTTACGGGGAGAAGGTCGGGGTGAGGGGCCTCTCTCCACACGTGAGATCGTCGAGGGACCTGTACCCCCTCACCCGGATCGCAAGAGCGATCCGACCTCTCCCCGCAAGCGGGAGAGGTGAAGAGCCGCCTCACGGCGCGCAGGTGAAGCTGGACGCCTCCGTGACCGGGCCGCTCTTGTAACGCGGCCAGGACGGCCAGCGGCACAGCGGCATCGCGCGCAACACGGCAAACGACGGCGCCTCGACCTTCTGCTCGCTAACTTCGAGATCGCCGGGCGCCTTGCCCTTCTCGACCCAGTCGACCAATGCGCTCAGCATGTCGACATTGGCCGGCGCGCCGGAGCCGACATGGTCGACGCCGGGGGCGGTGTAGAGCCGCGCGAATTCCGCCGTCTCGGCCTTGCCGAGCTTGCGCTCGACGCTTTCGAAATAGCGGATGCCGGCATAGGGGCTCTGCGCATAGTCGGCCATGTGCTCGAGCATGATCAGCCGGCCGCCGCGTCCGCGAAAACGGCTGAGATCCGGATCGGTCGAATCCATCAGGCTCGAGACCTCTAGCAGCCGCGCCTTGTGCTCCTCGACCTTGTAGGTGGTGACGTCGAGCTTGGGATCGCGTGCGAACACATGTTGAATGCCGCCGGCGCCGTAGATCCAGGCGATGCCGTTGTTGGGGGCAGGCGGCTGCGCGGGTGGCGCTGTGCCAAGCCACCACGCCACCCAGCCACCGGTCGGTCCGATCGCCGCCGCATCCTCGCCCGACACGCCCCAGCCCGGATAATCGTCGAGCCCGTTGGCGAGCGCGAACGGGAATTTGTAGGTCCCGTGCAGCGTGTTCACGGCCTTGATCTGTGCATCGGTGAGGCACTGATCGCCGCTCTGGCCCGCCGCACAACGCAGCGTCTCGACCTTGAACGCTGCCTTGCAGGCTACGGGGTCCTGCACCAGCGCATTATCGGAGCCGTCGGCCTTGTCGCAAGCCTGCCGCACGGAATCGGCCACGAGCTTGACCTGCGCCGGATTGATCCAGCCCTCGCCCATGGTCGCGAGCCCCGAGCGCGTGCCGGCATGCTGCAGGCCGACCCAGGTGATCACGGGCACGCGGGCGAAGATGCCATCGAAATCATCAGGGTAACGCTGCGCCATGGTGAGGCCTTCGCGGCCGCCCTCGGACGAGCCCATGAAGTACATTTTTTCCGGCTTCTTGCCGTATGTGCGCTCCATCAGCCCAACCGCGGCGTCGCGCACCTTCTTGTAGGCACGGTGGGCGAAATTCTCGAAGGCTTCGTCATTCAGCGCGAACAGTTGCGGCGGCTCGCCTGGCTTGGACTCATGGCCGGAATCGGTGCCGTAGGTGACGAAGCCGCGCGCCAGCGGCGACGGCTTGTCGAACGGATAGGCCGGCGGCAGCCCAAGGCCGGTGATCAGCACGCCGTTAAAGCCCCCACCGCCATACTGAACGGAGCGCCCGTTCCATTCGACGGGAAGGTTGACCTGGAATTTAATCGGCGGCGCCTTGGGATCGGTTGGGTCGATGTGACCCAGCACCTTGCAGAAACCGGGATTGGCCGGCGTGATGCGCCCAGACGGCGTCGGCCCGCGCTCGGCGACAGCCAGTTGCGACGGCGCCAGCAATGTCGCGGAAACGATCTTCACGGCATCGGCGCCGCCAGCGAGGCTTTTGCAGACCATCTCCGCATCCTCCGCCAGCGTCGCCGCCGACACGGCATTCGCACTCAGCGCGACCGCCGCACCCACGAGCAATGCACACCGCTTCGCGTTCTTTCGCGTCATCGTTTCCACCCTGGCTTTCCCTATTTTTGTATCCGACGGTTGGCCGCATTCAATGCAACCTTCGCCCTTCCGTCAATCGCTTGCGCTGGCCTTCCTTCAGAACGATCCCAGCGCGCTGCCCAGGGCGATCACAGCCACCAGCGCCAGCAGCGACGTCGCGATGCCGACCATCACGATGTCGAAATAGCTGTCGCGGTGCGTCAGGCCGCAGATCGCGAGCAGGCTGACCACTGCGCCATTGTGCGGCAGGATGTCGAGCGTCCCCGAGCCGATCACCGCGACGCGGTGCATCAACGCAGGGGCGATGCCGGTGCGCGCGGCGAGCTCGACATAGGTCTGGCCGAGCGCGTCCAGCGCAATGGTCAGGCCGCCTGACGCCGACCCGGTCAGCGCGGCCAGGATGTTGGTCGCAACCGCTAGCGAGACCAGGGGTCCGCCTTCGATCGCAAGCACCCAGTCGCGCACGATCGTGAACGCCGGCAGCGAGGCGACGACCGCGCCGAACCCGACGAGGCTGGCGACGCTGAACGCGGGCAGGACGGATGCATTGGCCCCGGCGTCCATGGTGCGGCGAAGCGCCGGCAGGCGGGCCCGGTTCAGCACGATGGTCGTGACGATGGCCGCAGTCAGCGCGACCGCGACCGACCACACGCCTGCGACGGCCGCGAGCGTCGTTTCACCAAAACGCTGCTCGGCGAGATAGCTGACATCGAGCCGCGGCAGCACCACGAGCGACATCACCAAATTCACGATGACGACCACGATCAGCGGCGCGATCGCACTCCACACGGGCGACGGCCGCTCGCTGCGCTGACCGTGCTGGAGTTCCGCCGGATCGAACTCGCGCGCGGTCGTGGCGCGCTCGCGCACGAGCTCGTCGGCGGCGGCGCGCTCGGTCGCGCCCTCGATGTCGTCGCCATAGCCTTCTCCGGCGCGGCGCGCTGCGGCTTCAGCGCGGTGCAGCCACCACAACCCTGTCACGAGCATGATGAGCGAGGCGATGATGCCGAGACCTGGCGCTGCGAACGGCGTCGTGCCGAAGAACGGCATCGGGATCGCATTCTGGATCGACGGCGTGCCCGGCAAGGCCGACATGGTGAAGGTCGACGTCCCCAGCACAATCGCAGCCGGGATCAGGCGACGCGGGATCGAAGCCGCGTGAAACAGCGAGCGGGCCATGGGGACGATGACGAAAAATGCAACGAACAGGCTGACGCCGCCATAGGTCACCGCGGCACCGGCGAGCACCACCGCCAGGATCACGCGACGCTCGCCGAGGCGCTCCGCCATGAAGGCGGCGACCGACGTGACCGCGCCGCTATCGTCCATCAGCTTGCCGAAGACCGCGCCAAGCAGGAAGATCGGGAAGAACTGGGCCAGAAATCCCGCCGCATGCACCATGAACACCTGGGTCAGGTTCGCAAGCAGCGGCTCGCCGCCGAACAACGCGGCAACGAGCGCTGCAAACGGCGCCAGCAGAAGCACGCTCCAGCCGCGAAAAGCGAACAGGACGAGCAGGGCGAGCCCGACGAGGAGGCCGAGAAGACCCATGTCTCAGCACTCCGACAGCAGGACGTCGAGATCGGCGGTCGATTGCCGGCCGATGTCGGCACCGTGCGCGGCGAGAAACGCGTCCGCGGCCAGGCGCCCCTCGGCGCGCAGCATCGAGACGAACTCCCATTCGGCGTTGAGCTTGGATGACGCGCCGAACTTCGCCAGCATGTCGCTCTTGACGCGGTGGGTCCGCATCTTTGCCCAGCGCGCGCCCTCGCCGCTGCCGGGGTCGGCCGCCTGGCGCAGCAGCGCGATCATGCGCAATTCCTTCATCAGGGGTGAATTGAACGAAATCTCGTTCAATCGATTGAGAATCTCCGCAGCCGTCCGCGGCTCTTCGAGCGTTTCGGTCGGATTGATCTGCACCAGGATCGTGTCGTGCGCATCGCTTTCGCGAATGAGCGGCGTGATCGTGGGGTTGCCGGCGAAGCCGCCGTCCCAATAGGGCTCGCCGTCGATGTCGATCGCGCGGAACATGGTCGGCAGGCAGGCCGATGCCAACAGCACGTCCGCCGTGATCTCGGCATTGCGGAAGATGCGGCCACGGCCGGTGCGCACCCGCGTCGCGGTGACGAACAGCTTTATTGGCGAGCTCGCGAGCCGCTCGAAATCGATGCTCTCGGCCAGCACCGCGCGCAGCGGATTGTAGCCTGTCGGATTGAGATCGTAGGGCGACAGCACGCGCGACATCAAATCGGTGAGGATGTAGAAGGGCGACGTATCGAGCGTCCAGCGCCCCATCAGTCGATCGAGCGGCGAGCGCTGGAGCGGACTAAAGGCGGCAGCCTTCGAAACGCGGCGCCAGTATTTTTCGAGCGCGTCGCGCGCGCCCTCGGCGCCACCCGCGATCCACCCGTCTGCGAGCACGGCCGCATTCATCGCGCCCGCGGAGGTGCCGGAGATCGCGGCGATGGTGAGCCACTTCTCTTCCAGAAGACGGTCGAGCACGCCCCAGGTGAAGGCGCCGTGCGAGCCGCCTCCTTGAAGCGCGAGATCGATCAGTACGGCGTCCCGTTCCATGGCGGCACCCACGCAACTGAAGCTCAAATTCGACGCGATTTGTCACACGCCGAGAATAACGACAGTTTAGAGAACCTTGGCAGCGTAATGCAACTGGAACGTGACGCCGGCCTAGTGCTCGAACACCAGCCGCGCGCCGACCGTTCCGTCGAGCGCGCGGATCTGCTGAAGCAATGCATCTGAATCCTGGCCTGCCAGGTCGGCGTCGAGCACGACGTAGCCGAGGTCGCCGGCAGTCTCCAGGTATTGCGCGACAATGTTGATGTCGCGCTGGAGAAAGACCTCGTTCAGCCGCCTCAGCATGCCCGGCACGTTGCGATGGACATGGCTGAAGCGCGCACCGGCGGGACGTAAGTGCAGTTGCACCTCCGGGAAGTTCACCGCGCCCATGGTCGATCCCGTGATGAAATAGTCGACCAGTTTTCGCGCGACTTCCCCGCCGATGCGCTCTTGTGCTTCCTCGGTCGAGCCGCCGATATGCGGGGTGAGGATGACGTTCTCGAGGCCCTGCACCGGGCTCGTGAAGCGATCCGAGTTCGAGGACGGCTCGACCGGAAACACGTCAATGGCTGCGCCGGCGAGATGGCCGTCGCGCAAGGCGCCGGCGAGCGCATCGAGATCGACCACGGTGCCGCGGCTATTGTTGATCAGGAACGAGCCTGATTTCATCGCCCGCAGCTCCGTCTCGCCGATCATGCCTGCGGTCTCCGGCGTCTCGGGCACGTGAAGGCTGACGACATCGCTCTGCGCCAGCAGCTCTTCCAGCTTCTCGACCGGCTCGGTGTTGCCGTGGCGCAGCTTGTCGGTGCGGTCGAAATAGATCACGCGCATGCCGATCGCTTCGGCCAGCGTCGACAGCTGCGAGCCGATATTGCCGTAGCCGATGATGCCGAGCGTGCGGCCGCGCACCTCGCGGCTGCCGGTCGCCGACTTGTCCCAGCCGCCCTCATGCGCCGACACCGAACGCGGGAAGATGCGCCGCAGCAGCATCACGATCTCGCCGATCACGAGCTCGGCGACGCTGCGCGTGTTGGAGAACGGCGCGTTGAACACGGGAATGCCGCGCTTGCGGGCCGCCAGGAGATCGACCTGGTTGGTGCCGACGCTGAAGCAGCCGACCGCGAGAAGCCCGTCCGCGGCCGCGAGCACCTCATCGGTTATCTGGGTGCGCGAGCGGATGCCGAGCAGCGACACGCCCTTCAGCGCGCGCCGCAGGTCTTCGCCGTCCAGCGCCTTGGTCAACCGCTCGACATTGGTGAAGCCCGCGCTCCGGAACAGGTCGACAGCGCTGTCATTGACGCCTTCGAGCAACAGCGCCTTCGCGTTCCGCTCGGGGCTTTGGCCTGGGGCTGGCATGGAATCTCCGTAGGTCACAGCTTTGCCGCAGCTCATAGACCGCGGGGGAGATGCAGCACAATAGGGTTTGGATATGGGGAGAAGATGGCGGGGCGGTAAGTGTTTACGGTGGCCGCCCAGTCAAATGACGTAAAACCCGTGCGTACCGTCGAGCCGGAGTTGCTCGACGAGACCGTATTCCCAGTCGAGATAGGCCTGCATCGCGCGCTCGGCGACGTCAGTGCCCTCATAGGGCCGGCGGTAGCGATGCGCCGGGTCGGGCTTGGGCAGCACGCGCGGCGGGCCGACCTCGAGCTCACCCCCGTAACCGCCTTCGAGCACATAGACCTCCCAGCCCATCTGCGCGAGCCATGACGCCGTCATGTCGGCACGCACGCCCTGGTCGTCGGTCAAGAGGATGCGCGCGCCGCGCACGGGCGCGGCCATGTCGGTTTCCTGGACGAGCTGGCCGCCGGGGTAATGACGGAAGCCGGGGAAATGGCCGGCCGCAAATTCCTCTGAGTCGCGCACGTCGAAACGATAGAGCGTGCGATCGGTCTGCGCTGCGAGTGCCTTCGCCTCGTTCGCGCCGATGTGGCGAACACCGGCGCGATAGGCGACGTCGCGGGCATTGGCCGGGCCGCCCTCGAACGGCCTGATCGCGCCACGCCTGTCGGCACCGTGATCGAGCGTGTGCCGCGCCAGCGTCCAGCCGATGGTACCGTTGCGCAGCGCCCGCACTTTGTTGGGCACGCCGGCATTGATCAGCGACTGCGTGCCGATGATCGAGCGCGTGCGCCCGGCGCAATTGACGATGATGGTGGTCTCAGGGTCGGGCGCGGCCTGCCCTGCCCGCAGTACCAGCTCAGCACCGGGCACGCTGACCGAGCCCGGAATGTTCATGGTCGCATATTCGTCGAAGCGGCGGACGTCGAGGATGGCGATGTTGGCCCTGTCCGCGATCAGCTTTGCCACTTCGTCGGCGCTGAACGACGGCGTGTGCCGCCGCGCCTCGACCAGCTCGCCGAATGCCTTGGAATAGGAATTGACGTCCTCGAACACCTGATAGCCCGCCGCGCGCCAGCCCTTCAGCCCGCCGTCAAGCGCACGGACATTGCTGTAGCCGAGCGCGGCAAGCCGCTCGGCGCCGGTTGCAACAAGTCCCTCGGCATCATCATAGAGCACGATCGCGACGTCCTTGCGCGGCAACCGCAGCTCGGCCTCGATCGCGATCCGGTCCGCGGCCATGTTGGCGGCAAACAGCGGATGGCCGGTGGCGAAGCCGGCCTCGTACCTGAGATCAAGCAGCGCGATCTCCTCGCGGAGCAGCAGCGCGCGGCGGATATCGGCGGGGGTGACGGTGGGGAGTTTCATGGCGTGAACCCTGGCAAGTACGGCCAAGGGCTTTTGAACGATTGCCGCGCGCTTGGCTAGCCTTCGCGACCGTTCACTCGCCCGGAACCAGCCGCCCGAGCGGCGGCGGCGCGGGACGCCGCAGCCTGCGGCGCGACAGATAAAGCAAAATGCCGGTGACCGAGAACAGCGGCATCAATGCTGCTGCAATCATGAAGGCGAGCTTGCCGGGCCAGCCCAGGAACGCGCCGCGATGGATGTCGAGCACGCTCGCGATGATCTTCTCGCCAAACGTCTTGTCGGCATAGCGCTCCGCCGAGATCACCTGCCCCGTGACCGCATCCACGCGGAATTCGTCACGCGTGGTATCGAGCGTCGAATCCTTCGGCCACGACCGGATCCGGATGACCGTGCCGGGTCCGGCGGGCAGCGTCAGCAGCGCTTTGGAGAAACGATCGCCCTCCTCGTGCTGGAGCGTCGACCAGGCACGATCAAATCCCACCGCCTGAACCGGCTCAGGACGCCCTGCCGCACGCGGCTGCTTCGGCTGCATCTTCGCGGCGGCAACGTGCGGGCGCGACAACAGCCAGACGACGCCGTCCTTGTACCAGTCGAACGAGTACCACAGCCCAGTCAGCGTCATCACCAGATAGACCGGCAGCACCCAGGTGCCGATGACGGCGTGCAGCGAACGGTGCAGTCCGYGGCCGCTGAGTCCGAGATTGGGTTTCAGCCACATCTTCACGCTGCCGGCGCGGCGCGGCCAGCGCAGCACGAGGCCCGAGATGAGCATGACGATCAGACCGAGCGCGGCAATGCCGGTGATCTGGCGTCCCCAGCCCTTGGCATCGCCGGGGATCAGCAGCCAGCGATGCAGCCTGCGGACGGTCGCGAAGAACTCCTCGCCACGCGGCGCACCCAGCACGTGCGCGTCGTAGGGATCGACATAGAGCGATGTCGGCCGCGCGCCCTGCTCGTCGCGCGCGAAGCGGACACGCACCGCCGCGGCCGGATCGCTCGACAGCGTGACGGCCGAGACCTTGCCGAGGTCCTGCCCCGCCTTGAGCCGGGCCACCAGTTCGTCCGGCATCAACGCCGGCACCTGGCGCGGCGCGACCTGCATGATACCGCTATTCAGATAGTCGCCGATCTCGTCCTCGAAGCTCATGATCGCGCCGGTCAGCGCGATCAAGGCCAGCAGCAGCGCAAGCACGAGGCCCGCGATCGAGTGAATCTGGTGCAGAGCGGCCTTGATGTAATGCCCCACCCTACTCATCGAAGCCAACCTTCTTGATAAGCGAGATCGCGGCCTGCTGACGTGCGGCGATCTGGTCGATCGAAATTGCATCGGCGATGAACGTGCCCATTTCGGCAACGATCGGTGCACGCTCCGCTGCTGCAAGCACGGGGTATTCCAACTCGGCAGCGGCAAAGATCCGCTGCGCTGCCGGCGTGACAAGGAATTCGAGGAATTGTCGCGCCAACGCCGGATGCGGCGCCTGTTTCGCGATGGCCGCGCCGGTGAGGTTCACATGCGTGCCGCCGCCCTTGAATGTCGATGGCACCGCCTTGACCTCCATCGCCCAGGCACGCCAGTCGGCCCCTTCGCGTCCGTCGCGCAATTGCGCCAATGCCACGGTGTTGCCGATGCCGATCTTGCACGCGCCTTGTGCGATCTCGCGGATCACGTCGTTGTCCTTGCGATCAGGCTTGTGGGCGAGATTGGCCTTCAGGCCGGCGAGCCAGGCCTCCGTCGCGGCCTCGCCGTGATGGACGAGATAGGCCGCAACCAGCGCGACATTGTTCTGATGCAGCGGCGAGCGTATGCAGAGCTTGCCGCGCCATTGCGGACTCGCGAGGTCTTCGTAGTCGACAGCCGCAAGGGCATCGTCCCTGCGCGCCATCACGACGCGGGGGCGTATGGCGAGCGCAATCCACTGTCCGCCGCCTCGCAGATTTGCCGGCACAGCTTGCTCGATCCGCGTCGACGACATCGCCTGCGTCAGGCCGCTGACGGCAGGCTGCGTGGTCTTGTCCAGCCCGATCGTCAACAGGACATCGGCGGGCGATGCGGCGCCTTCCGACGTAAGTCGCTTGACGAGGCCGTCCTCGACGAAGACGATTTTCACCTTGACGCCGCTGGCTTCCGTGAAGGCCGCAACGACAGGCTCGACCAGGGCAGCCTCCCTGGTCGAATAGAGCGTGATTTCCTCGGCGCGGCTCGCACCTGTGGCAGCGAGGCAGGCAGACGCCGCCGCGATCAGGACCGCGATGGCTTTGTGCCGCACCGCCATCGCTAGAACTTCACCGTTGCCGACAGCGACACGCGGCGCGCATCGCCGATCGCGACGTTCAGATTGTTGACGGCGGAGGGATAATAGACGGTGTCGAACAGGTTTTTGACGTTGAGCTGATAGATCACCGGCGTGTTCTGGTATTTCGTCTCATAGGTCGCGAAAATATCGGCGACCACATAGGACGGCAAGAAGAAGCTGTTGATCGCATCACCGGGACGATCGCCGACATAGCGCGCGCCGCCGCCGAGGCGGAGCTGTCCCGGCAGAGCCGTGCCGAAGTCGTAGACCAGATAGAGCGAGGCCGTGTTCAGCGCGACGTTCTGCAGCTTCATGCCGTAGAGCGACCGATCTTCGGATGCCGTCACCCGCGCGTCGGTATAGCCATAGCTGCCGATCAGGGCCCAACTGTCGGTGAGCCTGCCGGTCACGTCCAGCTCGACGCCGCGCGAGCGGGCGCGGCCGACGGTATGGAGTTCCACCACGCCAGCGCTGTTCGTCTTCGTCGTCTGCACGTTCTTCTTGTCGAGATCGTAGAGCGCCAGCGTACCGGAGATACGCTTGTTCAGATCGAACTTCACGCCGGTCTCGTATGACACGCCTTCTTCGGGCGCGACATTGGAATCGATCACGATGCCGATCGGCGCGATGGTCGAGTTGGGCTTCAGCGATTCGGTGTAGCTCACATACAGCGAGATCTCGTCGGTCAGCTTGAAGATGGCGCCGCCGAGGGGAAGCACCTTGTCCTGGGACACGTTGGTATTGGTGTAGAACAGTGCCTTCCCGCGCCCGGCGATCTGATCGTAGTCCATGTAGCGCGCGCCGCCGACCAGCGCGAACCGCTCGGTCAAATGCAGCGTATCCTGGACGAACAGCGACCACTGTCCGAGCTTGTCGGTCTGGGCGCTGTCACCGGGCACCACGGTCGTGCCCGGCCCGACCAACCCATAGACCGGATTGTAGATGTTGATGGCGGGCGTTGCTTGCCGGATCAGGCTATCGCGGTAGATGGTGCGATACTGGCCGTCGCCGCCGAACACCACCTCGTTGCGCATGTTGCCGAGCCAGAAGCTGCCCGAGACGTAGGATGTTCCGTAGCTGACATTGCTGAGCGAGCCGCGCGTGCCGTCATTGCTGCGCGTCTCCGCACCGGTCGTGAAGTTGATGCCGGTGATGCGGAGCTGGTTGGCGCTGAAGGTCTCGGTGTTGTAGCTGTAGCCAGCGTAGAGCTTCCAGTCCTGGTTGAAGCGGTGCTCGACCGAGGCCTGCAACAGGTCCGACGTGCCCCATGTGTTGTTGAAAGGTTCGTCGAGCCGGCGGTCGGCGGGAACCGCCAGCGGCGCTTTCGTCACCGGATTGAACGCCGTGCCGCGATCGAACGGATAGATGAACTCGCGATGCTCGTAGTTGAGCTGGACCGTGGTGTCCTGGCCGTACCAGGCCAGCGACGGTGCGACCAGCATCTCGCGGTGACGGCCGAAATTGCGCCAGTAATCCTCGCTGACGCCGTAGCCGATGAAGCGATAGGCAAGGCCCTGATCGCCGATCGGACCGGTAACATCGAGCAGGCCGTCGGCGCCGGTTTTCGAGGCACTGAATGTCGAGCCGAGCAGCGTGACCGAGCCGTGCTGATAGAGCTCCGGCCGCTTGCTGATGGTGTTGACGATGCCGCCGGGATCCATGATGCCGTAGAGCAGCGAGGCCGGCCCCTTCAGCACCTCGACGCTTTCGACCGCGGGATTGAAGCTGCGGCCCTGCACCAGCGGCATGCCGTTGCGCATGATCGAACCATCACGATTATCGCCGAAGCCGCGGCGGATCACCGCGTCCTGGCTGCCGGCGAGCGTGTTGGTCTGGGTGATGCCGGAGACATTGATGAGCGCATCGTCGATGTTCCGCGGGAGCTGGTCCTTCAACACCTGCTCAGGCACGACGTTGACCGCCTGCGAGGTATCGAGGGGCGATGCGCCGCTGCGCAGCGTGGTCGAACTCGGCATCGCGCGGTAACCGAGCTTGGCAGCCTGCTGCGCGGCGGCCGCCGCTGCTGCACGTTCCGATATTGTCGGTGCTGCTGGTGTGGCGGCATTCCGGCTGCGCTGGCGCGCGGCGGCTTGCGTCCGGCGCTGGGGCGATTCGGATGCGCGGGCCGGTTTCGGCCGCTGCACCGGCGCTTCCACTGTCACCGGCGGCAGCGCTGACTGCGCCTGCGCGGTCGTCGTGTTCGAGGGGGATTCGACGAGCAGCACCGCTGCGCCGAGGAGAAGACCTGCATGGCTCTTGCCGGCATGATGACGATGGCCGCTGACGCGTTGGCCATCCACGGGGGCACGCACTTTCATTCCACTTCAAGTCAAGAACATTGAAGTGTGCGCCTGTAACAGTCGGCGGGATCGAAGAGAACCGTAGGCGAGCTTGAATCGCTCTAGTGTTGAATCGTTCTAAGCGCATCAGCGCACTAAGCGGCAATTACCGATTGACGTCGCAGGGATCGCAACACGCTGCACGCGAATTCGCGACAACGTGTCACGAAAGTTTCGCATCTCACGCGATGGCAGGAGCAATCAGCTCGTCAATCTTTCGCTTGAGCGCTGCGCCATCGGACGAGGCACGGAATGGCGGGCGCACGCGCAGCCAGCCCGCGTCGCCCGTCTGTGCGGCGAGGATTGCCTTCAGCGTCGCAAGGAACGACGGCGTGTTCAGCACGACATCGGTCGCGGCTTGCATGCGCGCCTCGACGTCCTTGCCATCAACCATGCCCTTGACCAGCTCGGGCACGACGTTGGCCATGCCGCAGATGGTGCCGGCGCCGCCGGCGGCGATCGCGCGGGTGATGTCGGCTTCGTTGCCGACGGTGATGGCGAGATCGGGAGCAGCACTACGGAACGCCTGGAACTGCTTGAAGTCGCCGCTGGAGTCCTTCAGGCCCGCAACCACCTCGCCGTAACGCTTGCGCAAGTTTGCCGCGACACCGGTCGGGATCGCAACGCCGGAGACCTGCGGGATGTGATAGAGCGAGGCGCGCAGGCGATCGTCGGCGACGCCGTCGATGATCGCAGCAAAAGCATCCTCGATGCCTTCGGGCGTGACACCACGGTCGAAATAGGGCGGCAGATACAGCACGTGGCGCAGGCCGAGGCCGAGCACGGTGCGCGTCAGCGCGATGCTGTCGGTGATGGCGGGAAAGCCGCCGCCGATGCCGATCCGCTCAGGCGCGACGCCGGCCTTGAGCACGGCCTCGATGGTCGCGACACGCTCGGTGACATTGAAGGAGGTGCCCTCGCCGGTGGTGCCGAACAGCACGACGCCATCGACGCCCTTACTGAAGAGCTGCCTAGCGTGGGCGGCGAGCTTGGCGGAGTCCACGCTGCCATCCGTCGCCAGCGGCGTCGCCGACGCCACCCAGAACCCGCGAATTGCCTCCGTCATCTCACCACCCATTAGCTGCGGTCCCGGACTAAACCCCTGATCTCGAACGATCTTAGGAAGCCTTCCGAGCCTTGTTTTTGCTTTACTTTTTATGTTGTACCTTACATACAAGGCGGACGCAAATCCTTTCCACCATCACGGCGCGCATGAGACGCAGCCAGATTCCGAGGAGGTCTCGCATGAACATGGTGAGCCCCATTGAGCGTCCCGATCAGTTGCTCGGCGCCTTGCGCGACAAGCTCGGCGCGGCCGCCGTGCTTGTTGGCACCGACGTGCCGGCGCGCAATTGCAACGACTGGAGCGCGAGCCTGCCACAAGCGCCGCTTGCGGTGATCCGACCGGTCGATGCGCAAGGCGTTGCCGATGCGATTGGGACCTGCCGGCAGGCGCGACTGCCCTTCGTGCCGCAGGGTGGATTGACCGGGCTGTGCCGCGGCGCATCGCCCGAAGCAGGCTGGGTCGCGATCTCGCTCGAGCGCATGACCGGCATCGAGGAGATCGATCGGGCGTCAATGACGATGACGGTGAAATCGGGCACGCCGCTGGAGACGATCCAGAAGGCCGCGGACGAAGCCGGTTTCTTCTTTCCGCTCGACCTCGGCTCGCGCGGCTCCTGCGCGATCGGCGGCAATCTCTCCACCAATGCCGGCGGCAACCGCGTGATCCGCTACGGCATGACGCGCGAACTGGTGCTCGGCCTGGAGGTGGTGCTGCCCGACGGCACCATCATCACCAGCCTCAACAAGCTGATGAAGAACAACGCGGGCTATGACCTCAAGCATCTCTTCATCGGCTCCGAAGGCACGCTCGGCATCATCACCCGCGTGGTGTTGCGGCTGTTCCCGAAACCGCGCTCGACCATGGCGGCGCTGTGCGCGCTGAAGGACTATGCCGCGGTGATCGACTTGCTCGGTGCCGCGCGCAGCGGGCTCGGCCCGCTGCTGTCGGCCTTCGAGGTGATGTGGCCGGATTACTGGGACGTGATCACGAATCGCGCCGGCGTGAAGCCGCCGGTCGCCGCAGGCCACGGTCTCTACGTGCTCGTCGAGGCCCAAGGCACCGACGAGAGCCTGGATGCACCGCGTTTCCAGGCCTGGCTCGAAGAGCTGATGGAGCGCGGGCTGCTCGCAGATGCCGCCGTGGCGCAATCGCTGGCGCAGACGCAGGCGTTCTGGCGCGTGCGCGACATCTGCGCCGAGTTCGGCCAGGTGCTGGGCCCGCACATCTCCTACGACATCGGGCTTGCGGTGGCGCGCATGGACGAATTCGTCACGCGCTGCAAGGCCGCGTTGGCCTCCGGCATCAAGGGGTGCGAGAGCGTCTATTACGGCCATATCGGCGACGGCAATCTGCATCTCGTGTCCTGGGTCACCGGTCTTTCCGTCGAGCAGCAGCCGAAGGAAGAGATGGACGCGATCATCTACGGTCTGGTGCGCGAGCTGGGCGGCAGCGTCTCCGCCGAGCACGGCATCGGCACGCTGAAGAAGAAGTGGCTGGGCCATGCCAGGAGCGAAGCCGAGATCGCGTTGATGCGGACGCTGAAGGCCGCGCTCGACCCCGATCACCTGCTCAATCCCGGCAAGGTGATCTGAGACAGCAGATGCGATCGCTCAAGCTCGATACGCCGAAATCGCTGTCGCAGCGGGTGGTGCTGCGGCTGCGCCAGGCCATCATCGACGGCGAGTTCGCGCTCGGCGCCGCCATCTCCGAGGAGATGGTGGCGAATTCCTTCGGCGTCAGCCGCACGCCGGTGCGCGAGGCGATGGGCCAGTTGCAGGCGCAGGGGCTGGTCGTGATCCGGCCGCAGGTCGGCAGCTTCGTGTTCACGCCGAGCGCGGAGGACATCACTGCGCTCTGCACCTTCCGGATCGCGCTCGAGCCCAAGGCCGCCGAGCTCGCGTTTCGTCACGATCGCGACGGCGCAATTGCGACGATGAGCGAGGCAATCGCGGCGATGGAGCCGGCGATCGCGGCGAAGGACAACATCGCCTATGGCCGCGCCGATGCGAGCTTTCACGAAGGGTTGTTCGCGCATTGCGGCAACCGCTATCTCATCGAATCCTACCAGCTCGTCTCGGGCCGCGTCGCCGCGCTGCGCACCAACCTGACGTCGCCGATCGACGTGCGCACCCGCTCGTCCTTCGACGAGCATCGCAAGCTGCTCGATCTGTTCGCGCGCGGCGAGTTCGCGGCGTTCGAAGCGCTGATGACGACGCACATCACCAATTCCGGCCTGGCCTATGCCAAGGCCTTGAAAGTGGAGGCCTTGATAGTGGAGGCGCTGAAGGTGGACTGAGCGCTACTACCCCGCGTCCTTCGATCCCGGCCTGTCCAGAAAATCCAGCGCGGTGTTGATCTGTTCGAGCTGGTGCTCGATCTTGTCGCGATCGTCGACCGACTGCGCCTTCTCGAGCTGTTCCACAAGCTTCTGCTTCCGTGACAACAAGTTCTCTATGACCGTACTCACAAGTCCCCCATCGCCCCGAAACGAAGCGTCGAGGCAAAATCCGGTTACGGCACTGGCGCCGGGATGGTCGGGGCGCGCGCGAGCATGGCTCGCACCGGTCCCTTGATCAGAATGTTCGCGGAGGCGGTTGGTTCCTGCGGATGAACCACAACTCCGATCAATGGAACTATTTGCGCAGGCTCGCCCAGACCCCGCCGAGGATCAGCACACCGCCGAACAGATGGATCAGTTTTGGCGGTTCACCGAGAATTGCGAACGACAGAAGGGCGCTCGCGATCGGTCCGAGATAAAGCACAAGCGAGGTTCGGACCGAACCGAATTTGCCGCCGAGCCAGGCAAAGCCGGCATAGGCGAGYAGCCCGGGAACGATCCCGGCGAAGACGTAAGCCGACACCGCTTTCGTGCTGAAGACCTGCGCCGGCGTGGTCCACATCTCGATCAGCGCCTGCGGCAGCGAGAACAGCGCGCCGGCGCCTGCGAACAGGCTCATGCGCGCCAGCAGCGACGCCTTGGGCGCCGCGCGCGATTGCAGCAGCGTGTAGCCGGACCAGCCGAGCATCGCGATCACGACCAGGCCGTCGCCCGCTGCGGTCTCCAGTGCGAACAAGGTCTCCGGATGACCGCCGGAGATGATGAGCAAGGCGCCGGYGAGCGCAAGCGCCGTGCCGAGCCATTGCAGCGGGCCGACCTGCTCGATGCCGAGCACCGCAGAGATCATCAGCACCGTGACCGGCGACAGCGCCATGATCAACGCGATGTGGATCGCCGTCGTCGAGATGCCCGCGGCATAGACCGGGCCGCCGCAGAGGAACATGCCCATGAAGCCGGCGGCGAGGATCGGCCAGATGTTCTTGCCAAGTGGCACGCGGCCGGCGCGGATTTCGGCGAACGCGATCGGCGCGAGCCCGATGGCAACGATGCTCCAGCGGAAGAAGGCGAGCGCGAAGGGCGGGACGGAGCCCGCGAGGCCCCGCGCCAGAATCTGATTTGAGGCCTGCGCGGTCGCCACCAGGATGAAGCCGATCAGCGCAACCGCACCGAGCCAGGCCTCGGTGGACGGCGCCGCACCGGCGTCGTCACCGCCGTCGGAAATTTCCTTGCCCATGGAGCAATCGGATATCCGATGTCGGCCGCGGTGAGAACCCGGAAGACGGATCGCTCATATGCATATGCGGCACGCGCACTGTTCCGGGCGGCGAGGCGATGCTCGCCTTGCGCAAGGTCTGGATCGAGGCGGCGCTGCCGGGCTCGACGGTGACCAATCTCCGCCTCGTCGGGAATGCCGTGCGGATGGTCCGCCAGCATGGCGGCGAGCCGGCCACGACTGCCGAGGTCCGGCAAGGGTTCGCGAACGGTTAACGCACTCCCGCAAGCCGGATAGCCCCTGGCGGAACCGCAAATCTTCACGCGTCCGTCGGTTGTATTCGTACGCCCGGAGTCCTATGCGTAGGCGCCATGGACATCCAGATCATCACCGCCGAAAAGCCCCTGATGGCGCAGGCGCGCCCGCGCAAGCCGGCGCCGTTCCTTCCCATGAGCCGCGCCGAGATGGACGCGCTCGGCTGGGATGCCTGCGACATCGTGCTGGTGACAGGCGATGCCTATGTCGACCATCCGAGTTTTGGCATGGCCATCATCGGCCGGCTGCTGGAGGCGCAGGGCTTTCGGGTCGGCATCATCTCCCAGCCCGACTGGCATTCGGCCGATCCGTTCAAGGCGCTCGGCAAGCCAAAAGTGTTTTTCGGCGTCACCGGCGGCAACATGGACTCCATGGTGAACCGCTACACCGCGGACCGGCGCATCCGCAGCGACGACGCCTATACGGCCGGCGGCGAAGGCGGCAAGCGGCCGGACCGCTGCACCGTCGTCTACGCGCAGCGCTGCCGCGAGGCGTTCAAGGATGTCCCGATCGTGCTCGGCGGCATCGAGGCCTCGCTGCGCCGGATCGCACATTACGATTACTGGTCCGACAAGGTGCGCCGCTCGGTGCTGGCCGACGCCAAGGCGGACCTGCTGCTCTATGGCAATGCCGAGCGTGCCGTCGTCGAGGTGGCCAACCGTCTTGCCGCCGGCGAAGCACCGCGCGAGCTCAGCGACATCAGGGGCGTCGCGCTGTTCCGCCGCGTCCCGGAGGACTACAGCGAACTGCACGCCGACGATCTCGATTCCGCCGACGAGGGCGCAACGCGCCAGAAGGGTGYGACCGTCATCCGGCTGCCGGCGCTGGAGCAAGTCGAGCAGGACAAGGAAGCCTATGCGCGCGCCTCGCGCGTGCTGCATCGTGAAAGCAATCCCGGCAATGCCCGCCCGCTGGTGCAGCGTCACGGCGATCGCGATCTCTGGCTCAACCCGCCGCCGATCCCGCTGACCAGCGACGAGATGGACGCGGTCTACGACCTGCCCTATGCGCGCGCGCCGCATCCGTCCTATGGCGAAGCAAAAATCCCCGCCTGGGACATGATCAAGTTCTCGGTCACGATCATGCGCGGCTGCTTCGGCGGCTGCACCTTCTGCTCGATCACCGAGCACGAGGGCCGCATCATCCAGAACCGCTCGGAAGGCTCGATCCTGCGTGAGATCGAGAAGATCCGCGACAAGACGCCGGGCTTCACCGGCGTGATCTCCGACATCGGCGGCCCCACGGCCAACATGTACCGGATGGCGTGCAAGGATCCGAAGGTCGAGGCGGCGTGCCGGCGGCCGTCCTGCGTCTTCCCGGAGATCTGCCCGAACCTCAACACCTC
>NZ_JBFRFR010000084.1:0-80793 GCF_052114925.1 Bradyrhizobium sp. 2TAF36
GTGACGGTGAGATCGTCGGCCGGYAGCGTCGGGTTGATCAGCCGGCAGCCGTCGAGATCGAGCAGCACCAGCGCGGAGATTTCGTCGCGGTTGATGCCGGCGATGACGACGTCGCGCACCAGCGGCGCGCAGGCCGCGACGAAGCGCGCACGCAGCGGGCCGACACTGACCCAGGTGCCGCTGCCGAGCTTGAAGTCTTCGCTGACGCGGCCGTCGAAATCGAAGCCGGCGTTGAGGTCATCGGGATCGACKGGCTTGAGCGCGTYGCCCATCTTGTAGAATCCTTCCTCGTCGAAGGATTTTGCGGTGATGTCGGGCTGGCGCCAATAGCCGGGCATCACGTTCGGCCCCTTGGCGCGCACTTCCATCTTGCCGTTGTTCGGCACCAGCTTGGCGTCATTGCCCGACACGGGCAGCCCGACATGGCCGGAGCGGCTGGTGCGCGGATTGACCGACATGAAGAACGGCGCGGTCTCGGTGGCGCCAAGGCCCGTCAGCATCGGCACGCGGTAGCCCTTCTCCTTCACCGCGAGCTCGTCGAGGCTGTTCCAGACGAACGGCGACAGCGCGGCGCCCGAGAAGAACATCGCGTGCAGCCGGTCGAAGAATTTTGCGCGCAGGCCCTGGTCGTCGCGCAAATACGGCAGCAGCGATTCATAGCCCTTGGGCACGTTGAAATAGACCGTCGGCGAAATCTCCTGGAGATTGCGCACGGTCTCCTCGATGCCGCCCGGCACCGGCTTGCCGGCGTCGAGATACATCGAGCCGCCATTGTAGAGCGTCAGCCCGATATTGTGGTTGCCGCCAAAGGTGTGATTCCAGGGCAGCCAGTCGATGATGACCGGGGGCTCGTCCTTGAGGAAGGCGAGCGTCTCGCGCAGCATCACCTGGTTGGCGCAGATCATGCGCTGGGTGTTGATGACGGCCTTGGGATTGCCGGTCGAGCCCGACGTCAGCAAGAACTTTGCGATCGTGTCGGGGCCGATTTTGTCGTGTATCGCGTCGAGATCGCTGCGAAGCGGCGTCGCCATGAGGTCGGCGAGCAGGGTGACGTCGCGATCGGGCACGCTGCCCCAGGACGCGGCGATCTCGGTGCCGAGCGAGACGTTGGCGGCGAGCGCATTCGCGAATTTGTCGGCGTCCTCGGCGAAAACGAGGCCGGGCGTCAACAGCTTCATCAGGTAAGACAGCTTGCCGTAATCCTTCGACACCAGCGAATAGGCCGGCGACACCGGGCAGAACGGAATTCCGGCATAGAACGCGCCGAACGCGAGCAGCGCGTGGTCGATCGAATTGCCTGACAGGATGACGACCGGCCGCTCCGCCGACAGGCCGCGCGCAATCAGGCCGGAGGCAATGTGCCGGCTGGCGGCGAGCAGCTCGGCGTAAGTGATCTTGCGCCAGCCGCGGCCGCCTTCGCGCTCGGCCATGAAGACGCGGTCCGGCGTCGTCGTCGCCCAATGATGCAGGCGGTCGGTGAGGCGGACCGGATAGTCGCCGAGCGGCTGCTTTGGCCGCAGGTAAATCGTGCCGTCGTCGCGCCGCTCGATGTTGACGACGGGATCGCCGAACGAAATGGGCCGCAGCGGGGAAGTGCTCGCGCCGCGCTCCATGCTGGAAGAGGACGGCTGTCCGCTCATGACTTCGGCTTCACCTTTGCGGTCTTGTGTTCGAGGAATTCGCGGATCCTGCGTTTTGCCTCTTTGTCGCTCTGCGCAACTGTTGCCATCAGCGATTCCATCAGCAGACCGGCCTGCGGATTGGCCTCCGCGATCATCGGCAGCGCCTGGAGCACGGCGAAGTTCGTCAGCGGCGCGTTGGAGGCGACCTTGGTCGCAAGCTCCAGCGCCTTGCCGAGCCCGTTGCCGGCCTCCGTCACATATTGCGTAAAGCCGTAGGAGGCGCCTTCGGTCGCGCTGTAGACGCGGCCGGTCAGCATCATGTCCATCATCCTGGCAACGCCGATCAGCCGYGGCAGCCGCACCGAGCCGCCGCCGCCGACGAAGATGCCGCGCTGCCCTTCCGGCAGGGCGAAATAGGTCGAGGGCTCGGCGACGCGGATATGGGCGGCGCAGGCGAGCTCCAACCCGCCGCCGATCACGGCGCCCCGGAGTGCGGCGATCACGGGCACGCGGCTGTACTGGATGCGGTCGAACACACGGTGCCACATCTGGGAATGGAGGAGGCCGCCGGTCGCATCGTGGTCCTGAAGTTCGGAGAGGTCGAGGCCGGAGGAGAAATGATCGCCGATGCCGTGGATGACGACCGCGCCGATATCCTCGGGCAGGGAGGCAAAGCACTCGCCGATTTCGAGGATAATGCCGTCATTGAGCGCATTGCGCTTGGCCGGCCGGTTCAGGCCCACGGTCAGAACCCGGTCCGCCCGCTCGATCCTCAAAAGCCCGGAGGCGCCCGCGTTAGCGGTCTCGGCGTTTCCCTGTGTCATTTGCGTCCTTGTCAGAATAGTTATGTTGTATAACGAATTCTGGGGGAGTCAAGGAGGGCGGGAGGATATCACCCCTGGCGGGGATTGAATTGCCTGGGTCTCATCCGGCGGTCAGGGGTCTCTACGGTCCTGCAATACGCTGCTGTTGCCGCACCCTCCGTCATTGCGAGCGCAGCGAAGCAATCCAGAGTCTCTCCGCGGAAAGATGCTGGATTGCTTCGCTGCGCTCGCAATGACGAGGTGGCAGCTTTCTCACAGCACCTGATGCACGTCGATCACCACGCGGTCCGCATGGCGTGCGGCTGAGCCGACAAAAATGTACTGCATCAGCCAGCGATATTTTTCGTGCCCCGTCTCGAACTTCGGGACCGTGCGGAAATAGATCAGCTTCGGATCGACCGGCTCACCGCGCTTGAGCTTTTGCAGCAGCTCGACCGGGCCGAAGCGCATGCCCTTGTTCTCGACGTAGACGATAGCGCCGTCATCCGTCTCGAAGGCGTATTTCGCTTCGAGATCGATCAGCTCGTTGGGACGGATGGTCTGGAAGTCGGCGCCGAACGGCAGCACCTTGCCGGTGATCGCGCCCGTGACCTCGCCGCCGATAATCGGGATGATGCGGCGGACCCCAATGCCGGTCTCGCCGGCGGTGACGACGTCGCCGATCTTTGCGGTGACGGTGAAGACGTATTTGGTCTCGAGCGCCGGTGTGGTCATCGTTTCACCTCGTCAGTGCGCCATCATCCGTGTCGGCAGCCAGGTCGCCAGCAGCGGGAACGCGATCAAAATCACCAGCCGCACCAGATCCGTCGCCACGAACGGGATCACGCCCTTGAAGATGGTGGAGAAGGAAACGTCCTTCACCACGCTCTTGATGACAAAGACGTTCATCCCGACCGGCGGATGGATCAGGCCGAGCTCGACGGTCATCACGATGATGACGCCGAACCAGATCGGGTCAAACCCGAGATGCGTGATGACGGGAAAAATGATCGGCACGGTGAGGATGATCATCGCCATGGCGTCCATCAGGCAGCCGAGCACGAGATACATCACCATGATCAGCGCCAGCACGCCGTAGGGGCCGAGGCCGAGACCGGTGAGGAATTCGGTGACCTTCTGCGGCGTCTGCGTCACCGTGAGGAAATAGCCGAAGATCAGCGCGCCGATCAGCACGGTGAACACGGCGGCTGCGGTGCGCGTCGCCTGCAGCAGCGAGGCCAAAATCTTCTCGCGGTCGAGCCGCCCGGTGACAACGCCGATGATGAAGGCGCCCGCGGCGCCGACGCCGCCGGCTTCGGTCGGCGTGAAGCGCGGCAGGAACGGCAGGCCGTAGAGGCCGCCGATGACGAAGACGAACAGCAAGACCGGCGCCCAGATGTCCTTCAGGCCCGCGAAGCGCTCGCGCCACGGCAGCACCTTGCCCTTGGGCAGGAAGTCCGGGCGGAAATGACCGATCAGGAAGATCGTGATCATGTACATGGTCATTGCCAGCAGGCCCGGAATGATGCCGGCGATGAAAAGCTTTCCGATGTCCTGCTCGGTGATGATGCCGTAGACCGCGAGCACGGTGGACGGCGGCAGCATCGCGCCCAGCGTGCCGCCGGCGGCGATCACGCCGGTGGCGAACGACTGCGGATAGCCGAAGCGGCGCATCTCGGGGTAGGCGACGGCGGAGAAGGTCGCGGCGGTCGCGACGGAGGAGCCGCAGATCGCGGCAAAGCCGCCGCAGGCGCCGACGGTGGCGATGCCGAGCCCGCCGCGCAGATGCCCGACGAAACCGTTGGCGGCGCGGAACAGCTCGCGGCTCATGCCGGAATTGCTGACGAAGGAGCCCATCAGCAGGAACATCGGGATGACGCCGAACGTGTAGTCGGTGACCGTGCGCATCGAGGTCTGGCCGACCAGCTTCAGCGCCGCAGTGCCGTTGACGAGATAGGCGAAGCCGGTCACGCCGACGAGGCCCATGGCCATGCCGACGGGCACGCGCAGCAGCATCAGGACGAACAGGGAAACGAAGCCGATTAAGGCGACGGCATCGGTGCTCATGATTACTCCGTCGCCTTCAATTTGGGATCGTGCATGTCTTCGGGATGGAAGATCAGGCGGTAGGTGCGGATCGCGATCAGCAGCACGGCCGCGGCATCACCGATCCACGCGACCGCGAAGAACGGCCAGGTCGGCATGTGCATGTCGAAGGTCTGGACGTTGTCGTTGTAGGTGCCGCGCACCTTGTCGAACAGCGTCCAGGTCTGCACGGTGACGACGAACAGCAGCACCAGCGTTGCGAACACGTCGATCCAGCGCTGGTAGCGCGGCCCGACATTGCCCCAGACGAGGTCGACCGTGATGTGCGTGCCGCGATAGGACGTCGCCGCGATGCCCCAGAAAATGAGGATGCCGAGCAGCATGCGGCCGATATCGAACGAATCGGGGATCGAGTAATTCAGTGTGTTGCGCAGCAGCACCGACAGGAAGATGTCGAGCGCGACGATGCCGACGAAGCCGGCCGCGATCCATTCGATCGTGTCGATGATGCGGTCCATCCAGGAGCGCTTCATGGGAGTTTCCTGTGTGATGTCATTCCTATTCTCGCCCCGGCTGCGGCTCTTCGCCTCTCCCCGCGTGCGGGGAGAGGCCGCATCGCATCGGAGATGCGATGCGGGTGAGGGGGAGTCTCCGCGAGTCCGTCTGTCACCGTCTCTGCGGAAGCAGCCCCTCACCCCAACCCTCCCCCCGTAAGAACGGGGAGAGGGGGAAGAAGAGAGCCGGCCGCGGCCGCAGCTTGGCGCTACTCCGCCAGCGCGTTGTACTTCTTCAGCGACGCCTTCAGCTCACTAAGCGCCGCGTCCGGATCGGCGCCGGCCTTCTTGGCGCCGTCGCCCCAGGTCTTGACCAAGGGATCGGCGGCTTTCTTCCAGGCGGCGGTCTGTTCCGGCGTCAGTTTGTAGACCTCGTGGCCGGCTTCCGCCTTGACCTTGTCGATGCCGGCGTCCTCGAACTTGCCCCAGTGCTCGCCGACCACGCCGGCCATCTCGGTCGAGCAGTTCTTGTCGATCGCGGCCTTCTGCTTGTCGGACATCGCGTTGTACTTGTCCTTGTTGATCACGAACACGAAGGYCGTGGTGTAGAGCGGCGCCTCCATGTCGTACTTGGTCACCTTGTCGATGCCGAACAGCACCAGCGAGCCCCAGGGGAAGGTGACGCCGTCGGCAACGCCGCGCTCGATGATGTCGCGGACCTCAGGCGCAGAGGATTGCACATTGGTGCCGCCGAGCGAGGTGACAAAATTCGCCATGGTGGCGTGCGCGGGACGGATCTTCAGGCCCTTCACGTCCTCCGGCATCACGATCTTCTTCGTCTTGGAATGGAACGACGAAGGCGAGTGGACGAAGGCGAGGCAGTATTTGACGTCCTTCATCTCCTTCTCGGCATATTTGCGGTACCAGGCGTCCAGGCCCATCGAGCCGCCCTTGGCGTCCGAGATCAGGAACGGCAATTCGCCGGCGCCGACGATCGGGAAGCGGCCGGGCTGATAGCCGGGATTGACGTAGGTGACGTCGGCGATGCCGTCGCGTGCCATGTCGTAATGGTCAAACGCCTTGCCGAGCTGCTGGGCGGGAAACACCCTGCCCGTGATGGTGCCGCCGGAATCCTTATTCACCGCGGCCAGCCAGTCTTCCAGGGACTTCTGCAGCGGATGCGAGGCCGGCACCCAGTGCGAGATCTTCAAATCGAAGGTCTTGTCCTGCGCGAACGCGGGGCTCACGCTTGCTGCCAGCAGCAACGCCAGACAGGCTTTCCTCATCGGTCGTCTCTCCCTGTTTCGACGGCGGGCTTCGATGGCCCGGTCTCATTAATTAACATGTTATCTAATTTGTCGGCGCGTTCAAGCCGGAACTGGCGCGGCGCGCCGCCGCGTCATCTACGTCAGCCATGTTGCATGGATTTGTCGCTGCTCGGGCGCACTCCCCTTTTGCCCAACGATTATATGATATAATTATCTTGCGCGGACCGACGCGACAAGCGAGCCGCGGCGAAAACCTACAGGATCGGGAGGAGCAAGTATTGCGGACAAAAGTCGCAATCATCGGGGCCGGGCCGGCCGGATTGTTGCTTGGGCAACTGCTGCACCAATACGGCATCGACAATGTGATTCTGGAGCGGCAGAGCCCGGACTACGTGCTCGGCCGCATCCGTGCCGGCCTCCTGGAGGAGGGAACCGTCGCGCTGCTCGACCGGATCGGCGCCAGCGCGCGGGCGCATGCCGAAGGCCTGGTGCATGAAGGCATCGAGCTCGCCTTTTCCGGGCGCCGTCACCGCATCGACATGAAGGCCGCGACCGGCAAGACGGTCATGATCTATGGCCAGACCGAGGTCACGCTCGACCTGATGAATGCGCGCAAGGCCGCGGGTCTCACCTCGGTCTACGAGGCCAAGGACGTGCAGCCGCACGATTTCGACGGCAGTCGGCCGCGCGTCACCTATGTCAAGGCCGGGGTCACCCACACGATCGATTGCGACTTCATCGCCGGCTGCGATGGCTTTCACGGCGTCAGCCGCGCCAGCGTCCCGGCCACGGCGATTGAGGAGTTCGAGCGGATCTACCCGTTCGGCTGGCTCGGCATCCTCTCGGAGACGCCCCCTGTCAGCCACGAGCTGATCTATTCCAACCATGCCCGCGGCTTTGCGTTGTGCACCATGCGCTCGACCAAGCGCAGCCGCTACTACGTGCAGTGCGCGCTCGACGACCATGTCGACCAATGGYCGGACGACCGCTTCTGGGACGAATTGAAGCGCCGGCTCGACCAGGAGGCGGCCGACAGTCTGGTCACGGGCCCCTCGATCGAGAAGAGCATTGCGCCGCTGCGCAGCTTCGTCGCCGAGCCGATGCGGTTCGGCAGGATGTTCCTGTGCGGCGACGCCGCCCACATCGTGCCGCCGACCGGCGCGAAGGGGCTGAACTTAGCTGCCAGCGATGCGCATTATCTGTCGAACGCACTCCGCGAATTCTACGACGAGAAATCCAACGCTGGCATCGATGCCTATTCCGCCACGGCGCTGGCGCGGGTCTGGAAAGCGGTGCGCTTCTCCTGGTGGATGACCTCGATGCTGCACAAATTCCCCGACACCGGCACCATCGGCGGGCGCATCCAGCTCGCCGAGCTCGACTACGTCACGCAGTCGCAGGCCGCGATGACGTCGCTGTCGGAGAACTATGTGGGGCTGCCGTTTTGACAATAGCTGTCATGCCCCGCGGAGGCGGGGCATCCAGTACGCCGCGGCTTCTCCGTATCACGTCACCGTCTCTGGGATACTGGATCACCCGCTTTCGCGGGTGATGACAATCTTCGTGAGGTAACGAAGGAGGTCATTTCAAACACCCGCGCAAATTCCGTTTAAAACTTTGTAGGCGGTGAAACCGTCATCCACATCGCATTCAATGGCGCCAGCCAGCAACGCGAGACACGCTATGACCGACACCGACATCCCCGACGGCTTCGAGCCGCTTTCCCGCAAGAGTCCGCTCACCGAGCCGTGGGAGCCGCTCTACGCGAAAAAAACCGACAAGGCCGTGATCATCGGCCTACGTCTCGCCAGGCCGCACACCAACGGCCGCGGCCTGATCCATGGCGGCCTCATCGCCGCACTCGCGGACAACGCCATGGGCTATAGCTGCGCGCAGATGACGAACTGGACCACCTCGTTCGTCACGATCTCGCTCACGGTCGATTTCGTCGGCTCCGCCGAGATCGGCCAGTGGCTTGCGATCGAGAGCGACGTGATCAGGACCGGCAAGACGATCTGTTTCGCGCAGAGTCTCGCAAAGGCCGACGACGCCGTGATTGCGCGCGCGAGCGGGACGTTCCGCGTGGTGCCGAAGAAGGGGTGAGCCCCCGCCCTTTCCGTCGTCATGCCCGGGCTTGTCCCGGGCTCGGCGTCCACTCGATATCGCGGCCGTCCTGCACGAAGTGCCAATTGGCGTAGGGGCCGAACGCGATGGTCTGGTGCGCGAGCAATTCCTGTGGCGTCTTCGGCTCGCCGTGGCGCTTCAGGTAGCCCGGCGTCGCCACCGTGATCCGCCGCATCTCGCCGACCTGGCGTGCGACCAGCGAAGAATCGGCGAGATGGCCGATCCGCACCGCGGCATCGACCGCGTCCTCGACGAGATTGACGAGGTTGTCCGAGAGCCTGAGCTCGGCCGTGACCTCCGGATAGCGCTTGAGATAATCGGTCATGACCGGCGAGACATGCAGCCGCCCGAAGCCGAGGGGCGCCGACACCACCAGACGGCCGCTCGGCCGGTTGCGCTCCTCGCGCGCGGAGCCGTCGGCCTCCTCGACATCGGCGAGGATGCGCCGCGCGCGCTCCAGATAGCGCGTGCCGACATCGGTCAATCTCACCTGCCGGGTGGTGCGCTGCAGCAGCCGCGCGCCGAGATGCTCCTCCAACGCCGCGATCAGCCGCGTCACGGCCGATGGCGACAGCTGCAGCTTGCGCGCCGCCGGCGCAAAGCCGCGCAGATCGGCGACGGTGACGAAGACGTGCATGGCTTCGAGGCGGTCCATGGTATTATTGCATATATCGCAATGATGAAGTGTCAAGTGGCCAGATTGTTTTACCCGCCGGAAGGTCCACCTTAGACAGCGAAAGACGCAGGGATGCGCCGGGATTTCAGGAGATGTTCCGATGACGGCAACTCACACCTACGCCAGCGACGTGGCGTTCACGCCGGCGGTGAAATCGATCCAGACACGAAAGGGATCACGCGAAGGCTATGCTCATGCCGAGCAGCGCGGATGGCGCACCGAGGTCGACGAGAACCTTGCGGCGTTCCTGGCTGACGCCAACAGCTTTTATTTCGCGACCGCGTCGGGCGATGGCCAGCCCTACATCCAGCACCGCGGCGGCCCCAAGGGGTTTTTGAAGGTGCTGGACAAGCAGACGCTGGCTTTCACGGACTACGCCGGCAACCGGCAATACATCACGCAGGGAAACCTGTCCGAGAATCCCAAGGCCTATATTTTCGTGATGGACTACGCCCATCGCCGCCGCGTCAAGATCTGGGGCGAGGCGCGCGTCGTCGAGGACGACGAGGCGCTGACGACGTCGCTGATGCCCAAGGGGTACCGCGCGCGCCCTGAGCAGGTGATCCTGTTCAAGATCGCAGCGTGGGACACCAACTGCCCGCAGCACATTCCGCAGAAGTTCGATGCGCCGGATGTCGCGGCAGCGCTGGCGGCGAGGGACCAGCGGATCGCGGAGCTGGAAGCGGAGGTCGCGGCGTTGAAGGGAAAAGCGAGTCTGCCTTCAAGCGAAAGCTAGCGCAGCTCGCACGGTACACCCTCTCCCCCTGCGGGAGAGGGTGGCTCGCGGCGTAGCCGCGAGACGGGTGAGGGGTGTCTTTCCGCAGGCGATGGTCCCACGTCGTCATTCGTGGAGAGAACCCCTCATCCGGCGCGCTTACGCGCGCCACTTTCTCCAACGAGGGAGAAGGAAGAGGAGCCAGCCAGAAATTAGATCACGCTCGCGCCTTCGTGCTGGAAGCCGAGATAGCTGGCCGCGACCCGCTCGTTCGCCGCGATGTCGCTGGCCTTGCCGCTGAGCACGAACTCGCCGAGCTCCATGACATAGGCCTGGTCGGCGATCTTCAGCGCGGCCTGTGCGTTCTGCTCGACCAGCAGCACGGAGACGCCGCTGGCGCGGAGCTCGGTGACGATGCGGAAGATGTCGGCGACGATGATCGGGGCGAGGCCGAGGCTTGGCTCGTCCAGCATCAAGAGCTTCGGCTCGCCCATCAGCGCGCGGCCCATCGCGAGCATCTGCTGCTCGCCGCCGGAGAGGGTGCCCGCGAGCTGCTTGCGCCGCTCCTTCAGCCGCGGAAACAGCGTGTAGACGCGCTCCATCGAGGCTTTCGCCTTGCTGCGCTCGATGCGGAAGGCCCCGAGCTCGAGATTGTCCTCGACATTCATGGTCACGAACAATTCGCGGTGCTCGGGGACGAGGCCGAGCCCCATCGCGACGCGGTCCTCGATGTCGAGCCGTGACAGATCCTGCCCGGCGAAGGCGACACGGCCTTTGAGCGGCAAAATGCCCATGATGGCGGAGAGCAGTGTGGTCTTGCCGGCGCCATTGGCCCCGACGATGGTGACGATCTGGTTGGCGCCGACCTCGAGCGAGACCGAACGCACGGCCTCGACCTTGCCATAGGCGACATGTGCGTCGGCGACGGACAACAGCGCGCTCATGCCGCCACTCCGAGATAGGCCTTGATCACTTCGGGATTGGTCTTGATCGTGGCGGGCGTGCCTTCCGCGATCTTGGTGCCGAAATCGAGCACCACGATGCGGTCGGCGAGGTTCATCACGAAGCCCATGTCGTGCTCGACAAGAAGCACGCTCATGCCTCCGTCGCGCAATTCGCGCAGCAGCGCGGCAAGGCGCTGCTTCTCCATGTGGCGCAGGCCGGCGGCCGGCTCGTCGAGCAGCAGCAGCATCGGATCGACGCACAGCGCACGCGCGATCTCGACGATGCGCTGCTGGCCGAGCGAGAGCGAGCCTGCGAGCTGATGCATCTGCTCGGCGAGGCCCACGCGCTCGATCTGGCGGGCGGCCTCCGCGAGCAGCTTCGCTTCATCGGCGCGGTCGAGCCGCAGCATCGAGGAGATCGGTCCGGAATGGCCGCGCAGATGCGCGCCGATCGCGACGTTCTCCAGCACGGTCATATCAGGGACGAGCTTCACATGCTGGAAGGTGCGGGAGATGCCGAGCTTGACGATCTCCTGCGGAGGCGCCCTGTCGACCTTCTTGCCGAGCACCGAGATCGAGCCTGAGGTCGCCGACAGCACGCCGGTGATCAGGTTGAATGTCGTGCTCTTGCCGGCGCCGTTCGGTCCGATCAACGCGACGATCTCTTTCGCCTGCACGTCGAAGGAGACGTTGTTGACCGCAATCACGCCACCGAACTGCTTTCGTGCCTTCTCGACCTGGAGCAGGACGCCGGACTGGCCGGATGCGCGGGTGCGCTGCTCCAGTTTCAGCGAGGTGTCTGGCTTCCTGCCGCGGGTAGGCTCGGGCAGGAACGACATCAGCCAGGGCCAGACGCCGCCGGGCGCAAGCTGGAGCAGCGCCACCAGCAGGATGCCGAAAACGATGGTCTCGACCTGCCCGGAGCCGGGCAGGATCAGCGGCAAATAGCTTTGCAGCACCTCCTTCAGGACCACGACGATCGCCGCGCCCAGCACGCCGCCCCAGACATAGCCGGCGCCGCCGACCACCGCGATGAAGAGATATTCGATGCCGGCCTGCGCGCCGAACGGCGTCGGGTTCACGGCGCGCTGGAGATGCGCGTAGAGCCAGCCGGAGAGGCCGGCGAGCACCGCGGCGTGGATGAACACCAGGAGCTTTGCGCGCGGCGTGTGCACGCCGAACGCTTCGGCCGCGACGTGTCCGCGGCGCAGCGCGCGGATGGCGCGGCCGGTGCGGGAATCTAGCAGGTTCATCGTGAGCAGGGCCGAGAGGATCACGGCAACCCAGATCGCGTAATAGATCGAGCCGGGCGAGAGCATCTTGAACGAGCCGATCGACAGGGGCGGGATCGCCGAGATGCCGTCGTTTCTCCCCAGGAACTCCAGCTTGCTGAAGAGATAGAACAGGCCCAGCCCCCAGGCGAGCGTGCCGAGCGGCAGATAGTGCCCGGAGAGACGGACGGTCACCAGCCCGAGCAGCACCGCCAACGATCCGCTGACCAGCAGCGACAGCGGCAAGGTCAGCCACGGCGACAGGCCATAGGCCGTCGACAGCACCGCGGTGGTGTAGGCGCCGAAGCCGACGAAGGCCGCCTGGCCAAACGAGGTCAGGCCGCCGACGCCGGTGAGCAGCACGAGGCCCATCGCGACGAGGGCGGCAAGGCCGATATTGTCGAGCAGCACGATCCAGAACGGCGGCATGCCCGGGAGATGCGGGATCGCCGCCATGAGAAGCGCGAAGACGAGGATGGGAAGCCGGCTCTGCATGCGCGTCAGTCCTTCTCTTCCTCGACCGCGGGCGCGGCGAGCGAGCGCAGCAGCAGCACGGGGATCAGCAGCATGAAGACGATCACTTCCTTGTAGTTGGAGGCGTAGAAGGACGAGAACGCCTCGACGATGCCGACGACCAGCGCCGCGACGGCGGTGAGGGGGTAGCTGACGAGGCCGCCGATGATCGCGGCGACAAAGCCTTTCAGGCCGATCAGGAAGCCGGAGTCGTAATAGAGCGTCGTGATCGGCACGATCATGATGCCCGACAGCGCGCCGATGACGGACGCCAGCAGGAAGGCGATCTGACCGGACAGCGTGGTGCGGATGCCGGCAAGGCGGGCGCCGAGCCGGTTCACGGCGGTCGCGCGCAGCGCCTTGCCGTAGAGCGTCAGCCCGAAGAACAGCCAGAGCCCGACGATGAAGGCGATGGTGATGCCGTAGACGGTAATGCTCTGGCCGGTGAAGCGCAGCGCGCCGGCGGTGAAGGAGCCTGATAGCACGGCGGGTCCGCGCTGGCCTTCGGCGCCGAAGAACAGCAGCCCCAGTCCCTGGAGCGCGAGGTGGACACCCACCGATGCGATCAGCAGCACCAGCACGGAGGTGTGCGCCAGCGGCTGGAACGCGATGCGGTAGAGATAGAGGCCGATCATCGCCACGATCACCAGCGACAGCGCGATGCACACCGCCACCGGCGGCTTCTGGGCGGCGAAGTAGACGGTCAGCGCCAGCACGATGGCCGGCAGCACGACGTTGGTGACGAGGCTGCGCGCGATCAGGCGGCCGTGCAGCGCCTTGCGCGCCGCGAACAGGTCGAACACGAACGCGCCGATGCCCAGCGCCAGCGCGAGCTTTGCCGTGCCCGGCATCTGGCCCGCGGCCAGCGAGGCATAGGTCAGCGCGCCGTAGGTGACGAATTCGCCCTGGGGAATGAGGATGACGCGCGTGACGGCGAACACCAGCACCAGCGCCAGGCCGAGCAGCGCATAGATCGCGCCATTGGTGATGCCGTCCTGTACCAGGAACAGCATGATGGTGGTATTCAAGACCGGACGCTCCCCCTCAAAGATCGGGACCGGGCTCCGCAATTGCGGTGGACGGTCCGCTCACAGCCATTGAAACGCTGACGATATTTGATATGGTCCATAACAATTATCAAATATAACTTCAAGGGTGGGCGGACGACCCGCCCCGAATTTAGCGGGATCACGAGCACGAGGCGATGACCGTTTCCAAAGCCGCTGAAAAGTCTTCTGAAAAGCCCGGCGACGCGGCCAAGGGCCGCAAGGACGCGGCCGAGGCGCAGCCTGAAGCCCTCCAGCTTGGTGAGCTCTCCGAGCAGCTCGGCTACGTGCTGAAGCGGGCGCAGCTCAAGGTGTTCGAGAACTTTTTACGCTGCATGGCCTCGCTCCAGCTCACGCCGGCGCAGTTCTCCGTGCTGCTGCTGGTCGAGAAGAATCCGGGCCGCAACCAGACCGAGATCGCCTCGACCCTCGGCATCCTGCGCCCAAACTTCGTGGCGATGCTCGACAATCTGGAGAGCCGCGACCTTTGCGCGCGGATCCGCTCCACCAACGACCGCCGCTCGCACATCCTGGTGTTGACCGACAAGGGCAAGGCCGTGCTGACCCGGGCGAAAAAGCTCGTCGCCACCAAGCACGAGTCCCGGCTGAACGAGCTGCTCGGGCAGGCCAACCGCGAAGCCCTGATCGGGATGCTCTCGAAGATCGCGAACGAGTTTTGAGGCCCGGCTGTCATCGCCCGGCTTGACCGGGCGATCCAGTACTCCGAGGCGTTTGTGATCGAGCCGATAGGCCGCGGCGTACTGGATTCCCCGCCTGCCGCCTACGCTAAAGCTTCGGCGCCCCTGGACCTCAACCCCGGCGAAGCCTTGGCGTAGCCGGGTCGCGGGGAATGACAGCGAGACCTGGGAGGCGCCTCAATCCACCAAAATCACCCTGATATCGTTCACGTTCGTCAGCGTCGGTCCCGGCATCAGCAGATCGCCGGTCGCCTCGAAGAACGTCGTCGCGTCGTTGTTGTCCAGATACGCCTGCGGCTGAAGCGCCAGCGCCTTCATCTTCGCGAACGTCGCAGCATCAATCAGCGCGCCGGCGGGATCGGTGGGATGGCCGGCGCCRCCATCGGCGCCGTCGGTGTCGCCGGCGAGAGCGGAGATGTCAGGCGTGTCCTTCAGCAGGCCGGCGAGCGCCAGCGCGTATTCCTGGTTGGGGCCGCCGCGCCCATTGCCGCGCACGGTAACGGTGAGTTCGCCACCGGAGAGGATCGCAAGGCGCTTGCCTTGCGCGCGTGCTTCAAGCGCGAGCCTGGCGTGATCGGCGGCGACCTCGCGGGCCTCGCCTTCGAGATCGGCGCCGAGATCGATGGTCTCGTAGCCGGCTTCCTTGGCGAGCTTCACCGCGGCGTCGAGCGATTGCTTGGGCCGCGCGATCAGCTCGAAATGCGCGCGCGCGAAGGCGGCATCACCCGGCTTGCAGCTTTCGTTGGCGGGATCGTCGAGCGCGCGGCGGACGGCGTCGTCGATGGCGAGCTTGTACTTCGCGACGATCGCGCGCGCATCCGCCAGCGTGGTCGGATCGGGCACGGTGGGGCCGGAAGCAATGGCGGACGGATCGTCGTGCGGCACGTCGGAAATCGCCAGCGTCACGATCTCGGCGGCATTCTTGCCGGCGCGCGCCAGCCGGCCGCCCTTGATCCGCGACAAATGTTTCCTGACCGTGTTCATCTCGCCGATCGGCGCGCCCGAGCGGAGCAGCGCCTTGTTGACCGCCTGCTTCTGCGCGAAGCTGATGCCGTCCGCCGGGGCGATCCAGTTCGCCGAGCCGCCGCCGGTGAGCAGCACCAGCAGCAGATCGTCGGGCCCGGCCTCGCCAGCGAGCGCGAGCGTATCGGCGGCGCCCTTCAGGCCGGCTTCATCGGGAACGGGATGGCCGGCCTCGACCACGCGGATGCGGCGCGTCGGCACGCCGTAGCCGTGGCGCGTGGTGGCGATGCCGACGAGGCGCTCCGGCGCGAGCTTGAGCGTGTCGAGATAGTGCCGCTCGGCTGCCGCGGCCATCGCAGCCGCGCCCTTGCCGGCGGCGAGGCAGATCACGCGCCCTTTCGGCGCGGGCCGCAGATGCGGCGCCAGAATCGAGCTGGGATGGGCGGCGGCAACGGCGGCGTCGTAGAGCGCGCGGAGCAGGGGACGTCGGTCGGTCATGGCGAAGGCCTTCAGCGAACTGAAATGATGGCGACAAAATCGCCGGCTCCCTGCCTACCGCATCGGGCGCCAAAGCGTAAGCAGGCTTTACCATCATTCGATTGTGCAATCGCGTGATCATAATCCGCGCGCAAGCAAAAGCCCCCTGCGATGGCTGCGCAGGGGGCTCTCTGTCGTTTGGGGTTAGCCGCCGACGTCGGCGCTGATCACGTCTCCGAACAGCTCCCACTTCTCGCCCTTGAACTTCTCGAGTTGAAGCTGGCTGATCGGCGCGAAATCGGTCGGCGAGGTGTTGACCTTCACGCCCGGCAGCAGCGCCTCGGTGCGGAAGTCCTTCACGTTCGCCGCCTGCTTCATGATGTTCTCGCGCGTGAGATTGTCACCGCACTGCTTCAAGACCTGGACCAGTGTCTGCGCCACGGCATAGCCGACGATCGTGCCCTTATCGAGCTTGTCGCCCTCGGGGAAGTATTTGGTCATGAACGCCAGAAACTCCTTCATGCCGGGATCGTTGTTCCACGCGGGATCCGACACGTCCTTGAGATAGTCGGCCGAGATGATGTCCTGACCGTTCTCGAAGCCGGCCGGCTTCATCACGCTGCCGACGGAGGCCGAGACGTTGTTGAGGAAGTGCAGCGGCTTCCAGCCGATCTCGGCATTCTTCTTGATCGCTTGCGCGGCGAATTTCGGCGTCGTGATGTTCATGAAGACGTCGGCGCCGGTCGACTTCAGCTTGACGATGTGATTGTCGATGGTCGGCTCGGAGGTCTCGTAGCTCTCTTCGATGACGATCATCGAGGCGGCCTTGGACCCTAAGCCGTCCTTGAGGCCCTTGAGGTAGTCCTTGCCGTAATCGTCGTTCTGGTAAAGCACCGCGATCTTGGCGTCCGGCTTGTTCTTGAGCAGCCACTTCGCATAGATCTGCGTCTCGCTCTGGTAATTGGGCTGCCAGCCCATCGTCCAGGGGAAGTTCTGCGGATCGTTCCACTTGGTGGCGCCGGTCGCGACGAACAGCTGCGGCACCTTCTTCGAGTTCATGTATTTGTGGATCGCCGAGTTCGGCGGCGTGCCGAGCGAGTTGAAGATGAACAGCACCTCGTCGCTCTCGACCAGCTTGCGGGCCTGCTCCACCGTCTTCGGCGGCGAGTAGGCGTCGTCATAGGAGATGTAATTGATCTTGCGGCCGTTGATGCCGCCCTCGTCGTTGATCTTCTTGAAATAGGCGGCTTCGGTCCGCCCGATGATGCCGTAGGCGGAAGCCGGTCCGCTGTAGGGCATGATGTTGCCGATCTTGATTTCGGTGTCGGTCGCGCCGGTATCGTATTTCTTCTGGGCCGATGCAGTGGAGGCCGAGGCCGCAATGAGCGCAAGCGCCAGTGACGCGGCCGCAAGTTTGCCGGTGACAGCGGGCATTCCTATCTCCCTATTTTCTTGGTGTGTGTGCGTCCCTTTTCTTGGCTTGATGATTTTTGGCGGCGCGGAGGCAATTCAATACGATTTACCGGGAGCCTTCAACAGAAAGCCCCGGCGGCTGTGTCGCAGGGGCTGCTCCTTTAGTAGTCAAGGACCGGCGCGCGCTCGTGTGCGACTGCGAGACGGCGCCGCTGTCTTGAGTTGATTAATCAATCGTAGGCGATTTTGAGTTGCACGGCTTCAGTGGCCGAGCTCGCTCGAGATGATGTCGCCGAACAGCTCCCATTTCCTGCCCTTGAACCGCATCATCTGGAGCTGCTCGATCGGGGCGAAATTATCGGCGGAGGTGTTGATCTTGATGCCGGGCAGCAGCGTGTCGGGCTCGAAATCCTTCAAGGAAGCGGCCTGCTTCATGACGTTCTCATGGGTGAGCTCGTCGCCGCACATCTGCAGCACCTTCACCATGGTCTGGGCCGCGGCATAGCCGAACACCACGCCGGCATCGAGCTTGTTGGCCTTGGGGTCGTACTGCGCGAGGAAGTTATAGAACTTCTTCATGCCGTCATCGGCATTCCATTGCGGGTCGGAGCCGTCCTTGGTGTAGCTCGCCGACAGGATGCCTTGYGAGATCTCCAGGCCCGCGGGCTCGAGCACGCCGCCGACCGAAGCCGAGACGTTGGAGATGATGTGGACCGGGTGCCAGTTGATCTCGGCCGCCTTCTTGATCGCCTGCGCGGCGAATTTCGGCGTGGTGATGCTGAGAAAGACGTCGGCGCCCGAGGCCTTCAGCTTCACGACGTGCTCGTCGATCGCGGGCTCCGACGTGTCGTAGCCGTCTTCGAGCACGATCATCGACGCCTTTGCGCCGAGGCCGTCCTTCAGCCCCTTCAGATAGTCCTTGCCGAAATCGTCGTTCTGGTAGAGCACGGCGATCTTCGCGTCCGGCTTCTCCTTCATGATGTATTTGGCGTAGATGCGCGCCTCGCTGGCGTAGCTCGGCTGCCAGCCCATGGTCCACGGATATTGCTTCGGATCGTTCCATTTGGAGGCGCCGCTCGCCACGAACAGCTGCGGTACCTTCTTCTCGTTCATGTATTTGCGGATGGCGCCGTTGGTGGAGGTGCCGAGCGAGCCGAAGATCAGCAGCACGCCGTCGCTCTCGACCAGCTTGCGCGCCTGCTCCACCGTCTTCGGCGGCGAATAGCCGTCGTCGTAGGAGATGAACTTGATCTTGCGGCCGTTGATGCCGCCCTCAGCATTGATCTTGTTGAAATAAGCTTCCTCGGCCTTGCCGATCGCGGCATAGGCGGAGGCCGGCCCGCTATAGGGCATGATGTTGCCGATCTTGATCTCGGTATCGGAAGCGCCGCTGTCGTATTTCTTTTGCGCCAGTGCCGGGCTGCTCACCGCAGTGCACAACGCGAGCGCGGCCGAAACGGCCGCAACTTGAAATCGAACGACAGTCATCTTTCTCCACCCGGAATGGATCGGCGCCGCATTGAACAAGATTGACGTCTGACGTCAACAAAAAGCCCCCGCGGTCGCCCGCGGGGGCTTTGTCAGATTTGACTAGACTTGAACTGACCAGACTTGGACTATTGCGTCAGCGTCACTCGGAAGCGACGTCGCCGCTGATGATCTCGCCGAACAGTTCCCACTTTTCGCCCTTGAAGCGCTGCATCTGGAGCTGCGAAATCGGGGCGAAGTCGGTGGCGCTGGTGTTGATCTTGACGCCGGGCAGCAGCGTGTCCGGTGCAAAATCCTTCAAGGAAGCGGCCTGCTTCATCAGGTTGGCGCGGGTGAGGTCGTCACCGCACATCTCCAGCGTCTTGACCAGGGTCGACGCCGCGCCGTAGCCGTAGACCATGCCGGTGTCGGTCTTGTCGGCGCCAGGCATGTACTTGTCGACGAACTCGTTCCACTTCTTCATGCCGGGATCGTTGTTCCACTGCGGGTCGGTGGAATCCTTGGCATAGGCCGCCGACAGCACGTCCTGCGAGGCCTCGAAGCCGGCCGGCTTCATCACGCTGCCGACCGAGATCGACACGTTGGTGAGGATCTGGAGCGGCTTCCAGCTGAGCTCGGCGGTCTTCTTGATGGTCTGGGCCGCGAACTTCGGCGTCGCGTAGATCAGCAGCACGTCGGGATTGGCGGCCTTGATCTTGACGATGTGGCCGTCGATCGACGGCTCGGAGATCTCGTAGCTCTCCTCCATGATGATCATGGACGCGCCCTTGGCGCCGAGACCGTCCTTGGTGCCCTTGAGGTAGTCTTTGCCGAAATCGTCGTTCTGGTAGAGGATCGCGACCTTGGCGTTCGGCTTTTCCTTCATCAGCCATTTCGCGTAGATCTGCGCTTCGCTCTGGTAGGAGGGCTGCCAGCCGATGGTCCAGGGGAAGTTCTTCGCGTCGTTCCACTTGGTGGCGCCGGTGGCGACGAACAGCTGCGGGATCTTCTTGGCGTTCAGGTACTTCTGGATCGCGGTGTTCGAGGGCGTGCCGAGCGGATTGTACACGGCCAGCACTTCGTCGCTCTCGACCAGCTTGCGGACCTGCTCGACGGCCTTCGGCGGCGAATAGGCGTCGTCATAGGTGACGAAGTTGATCTTGCGGCCGTTGATGCCGCCCTTGTCGTTGATCATCTTGAAATAGGCTTCTTCGGTCTTGCCGATGATGCCATAGGCCGACGCCGGACCGCTGTACGGCATGATGTTGCCGATCTTGATCTCGGTATCGGACGCGCCGGTGTCGTATTTCTTCTGGGCAAGTGCTGCGCCGGAGGTGAGGGTCGCGACCGCCGTTACGAGTGCGGTGGTTCGCAGTATTCTTCCGAAAAGCAATTGGGTCTCCTTGGTTAAAACAACAGTCTGGATGGACGTTTCAGTTCTTCCTGAGCCGACCGGCGAGTTGCTGGCCCAGGATCGCGACTTGCCTTGCGCCATGCGGCACGAGGTAGATGACGAGGAACAGGAGCACGCCGAACACCGCGCCGGAGAGGCCCTTGGAGATGCCCTCCGCGATGTTCGGCACGAAGATGATGAAGGCAGCGCCGACGATCGAGCCGGGCAGCCAGCCGACGCCGCCGACGACCATGCCGAGGAACAGCGAGATTGCGAGCGTGATGGTGTAGCTGTCGGGCGCGACGAACTGCACCGCAATGGCGCCAAGCGAGCCGGCGATGCCGGTGATGGCAGCGGAGACGCCGAAGGCCAGCGTCTTGTACAGCGCGACGTCGACGCCCATCGCGGAGGCCGCGATCTCGTTGTCGCGGATCGCCATGAAGGCGCGGCCCGAGCGGGAGCGCAGCAGGTTCACCGAGAAGATGTAGATCGCAATCACGACCACGAGCGTGAAGTAGTACAGCCACATGTCCTGCGACATCGGCAGGCCGAACGGCGCATCCGGCTTGGTGACGACGAGGCCCTGCACGCCGCCGGTCCAGTGCTCGAGGAAGTTCAGCTTGAGGAGCTGCGGCATGGCGGTGGCGAGCGCGAAGGTCGCAAGCGCGAGGTAGACGCCGGAGAGCCGCAGCGCCGGCTGCCCGAACAGGAAGCCGAAGCCGAAACAGACGACGCCGGCGATCGGCAGCGTCAGCGCGTAATTGACGTTGAAGTGCTCCATCAGCACCGCTGTCGTATAGGCACCGACCGCGTAGAACGCGCTCTGGCCGAGCGAGAACTGGCCGCTTCCGCCGGTCAGGATGTTCAGCGCCAGCACCGCGAGCCCGTAGATCAGGAGCATCGTCATCTGGAAGATGATGAAGTTCTTGACGAAAACGGGTGCGATCAGCAGTGCCGCGAGCACCACCAGCGAGGTGCCGGTGCCCAGCGTCATGGCCCGCTTCGGAACAGCCTCGACCGCCTCGTGGCCTTCTGCAACGACTTCTTCTGCAGCGCTCATGATCAAACTCGCTTGACGATGTGCCGGCCGAACAGGCCAGCGGGTTTGACGACCAGGACGGAGATGATCAGCGCGAGCGCGATCGGGAGCTTCAGCTCATTGCCGACGCCGGGGATGTAGGTGCCGGCGAGGTTCTCGAAGATGCCGACCAGGAAGCCGCCGACCACGGCGCCGAACGGGCTGGTGAGACCGCCGAGCACGGCGGCGGCAAAGCCGTAGATCAGCACGCCGCCCATCATGTTGGGCTCGAGGAACACGACGGGGGCGATCAGCATGCCGGCGATCGCGCCGATCGCGGTCGCCATGCCCCAGCCGAGCGCGATCATCCAGGACGTGTTGATGCCGACGAGGCGGGCCGATTCAGGCACCGAGGCGGCCGCGCGCATGGCCAGGCCGATGCGCGTGTACTGGAAGAAGAAGTAGAGGCCGAGCAGCAGCAGCACCGTGACGCCGATCATGCCGGCCTGGTGGGTCGAGATCAGCTGGCTGCCCAGGAACGGCGCGGAGCCGAACGGGGTCGGGTACTGCTTGATGGTGAAGTCCCAGATCAGGCCGGCCGAGGAGTTGATGATCGCAAACAGCGCGATGAAGCCGGCGACGTTGGTCAGCACCGGCGCTTTCGCCAGCGGCTTGAACAGGATGCGCTCGATCGCGATGCCGGCGACGAAGGAGAGCGCGAGCGTGAGGATGAAGGCGGCCCAGTAAGGCACGCCCCATTGCATCAGCTGCCAGGAGATGAAGGTCGAGAACATCGCCATCTCGCCCTGCGCGAAGTTGAGATGGTCGATCGCCTGGTAGATCATGACCACGGCGAGCGCCATGCAGGCGTAGATCGCGCCCGTGGCGATGCCGGCCAGCACTTGGTTGGTGAACAGTTCCATCGTGCCGGCTCCYCAGTAACCCAGATAGGATTTGCGGATTTCTTCGTTGTTCGCGATGTCCTTGGCATTGCCCGACATCACGATGCGTCCGGTCTCGATCACATAGGCCTGGTCGGCGAGCTCGAGCGCGAGCTGGGCGTTCTGCTCGACCACCAGGATCGACACCTTGTCCTCGCGATTGATCTTGCCGAGGATGCCGAACAGGTCGCGCACGACCAGCGGCGCCAGTCCGAAGGACGGCTCGTCGAGCAGCATCAGGCGCGGCCGCAGCATCAGCGCGCGGGCGACCGCGAGCATCTGCTGCTCGCCGCCCGAGAGCGTGCCGGCCTGCTGGGTGTGGCGCTGCTTCAGCACCGGGAAATGCGCGTACATGCGCTCGATGTCGGAAACGATGCCGGCGCTGTCCTTGCGGGTGATGGCCCCGAGCTGGAGGTTCTCCTCGACCGTCATGGTCGTGAAGGTGCCGCGGCCCTGCGGCACGTGGGCGATGCCGAACCGCACGATGCTCTCGGTGGAGCGGTTGCTGAGCGGCTTGCCTTCGAACTCGATCGCGCCGGTGGAACGCACCATGTTGCAGATCGCGCGCAGGGTGGTGGTCTTGCCGGCGCCATTGGCGCCGAGCAGCGTCGTCAACGATCCTTCGTTGAGCGAGAAGGACAGGCCATGGAGCGCCTGGACCTGGCCGTAATAGGCGCGCAGGTCCTTGACGTTGAGCAGCGTCGTCATTGGTCCTTGCTCCCGAGATAGGCCTTGATGACGTCGGGGTCCGCCTGCACCTGGGCCGGCGTGCCTTCCGCGAGCTTCTTGCCGAAATTCAGCGCGACGACGTGGTCGGCGATCGACATCACGAGGCCCATGTGGTGCTCGACCAGCAGCACGGTCATGTGGCGGTCGTCGCGGATGCGGCGGATGAGGTCGCCGAGCAGATAGACTTCCTCGTGGTTGAGGCCGCCGGCCGGCTCGTCGAGCAGCAGGATCTTCGGGTCGGCCGCGAGCGCGCGCGCCAGCTCGACGCGTTTCTGCGTGCCAAAGGGCAGGCCGGACACGATGGTGTGGGCGACGTCCTCGAGCTTGAGATAGGCGAGGATCTCCTGCACCTTCTTGTTGACCTCGGTCTCGCTGCGCCGGACCCAGGCGAGCCTCAAGGAGTCGCTGATGATGTCGCTGGAGGTCTTCGAATGGGCGCCGACGCGGACGTTGTCCATCACCGAGAGGTTCGGAAACAGCGCCACGTTCTGGAAGGTGCGGCCAATGCCGATCTCGGCGATCCGGTGCGGAGGCCGCGACAGGATGCTCACGCCTTCCATCAGGATGTCGCCCGACGACGGCTGATAGAGCCGCGAGAGGCAATTGAAGAGCGTGGTCTTGCCGGCGCCGTTGGGGCCGATCAATCCGAGGATCTGGCCCTTGTGCATGTCAAAGGACACGCCGTTGAGCGCGATGATGCCGCCGAACACGACGCTGACGTCGCGAACCGCGAGCAGGGGCGATGTCCCCCGCGCGAGCTGTGCCTGCGTCATCTCGTCTCGCCCACACACGTCAGTGGGCGAAGGGGCGATGCGAACCGCTCCCGGTGATGACAAAGGCTATCTGAACCCCTCGGCCACACGCGCAACTTTTCCTCCTGATTTCAGCTTTTTGCTGACTTCTTTTTTGGATTGCGGCATCAGTCCCCCGAGTGCCGCTTCAATGTTCCTTACCATCGCCAGCAGACGCGGTCCAATGTCGTTGATCAAACGCTCTTCCGTGAAGCGGAATGCGGGCGCGCCGCAATTGAATGCGTAAGGTCCGGTTCCGTCGTTGAGCTTGAGCGCGACGCCGGCGGCACCGATGTCGTCGTGCCAGTCGCCGACGGACATCGCGAAACCGTATTTCGCAACGGTCTCGCCGGAACGTTCCAATCCGTCGCGCATCTTCGGCCACCGGCTGCCGTAATGTTCGCGCAGGATGCGGGACACCTCGGCGCGCCCCTCGTCATCGAGCGCCCAGAAATAGGCGCGGCCCATCGCGCTGGTTGCAATCGGCACGCGGGAGCCGACGTCAAGTTGAACGCCGACCGTCTCGCTGCCGCGACTTTGCCCGAAATAGATCATGCTGTGACGGTCGCGGCCGCCGATCGCGACGGCGCCGCCGGTCGCGCGCATCAATTCCTCGCGAAATGGCTCGGACAAATGCCGAACGCCGAGATTGGATAACGCCGCATAACCGAGCGCCATCGCGGCGGGCGCGAGCTGATACTTCTCGAAACGGGGAACCGGTGTCAGATAACCGAGCTTCGTCAACGTGTAGGTCAGGCGCGAAACGGTCGGCTTGGGCAGGTTCGTCCGCGCGGCGATCTCCTGGTTGCCGAGAAGTCCGTCGCTGGGTTGGAATGCGCGCAAAACATCTAGTCCGCGGGAAAGCGCGACGACGAAATTCCGATCGGTCGCAGTCTTCTTGCCTGTACGCTTCATCCCTGATCTGCTTCTTGCGCGGAGTCGTTGACAACGTCCGTGCTTCAAAATAACCCTGCCGTCAAGATGCGGAATTAAATTCCGCACCGCGAAATCGAACAAAAGTAAATCCCCACCAAGGAGGGAAGCCGTGAGCGAAGTGGTCAAGCTTGAGCGTCATGACGAAGTCGGGATCGTCACGGTCAACAGTCCTCCGGTCAATGCGCTGAGTGCCGCAGTGCGTGGCGGTATTCTCGAATGCATCAAGGCCGCGATCGCCGATCCCGCGATCAAGGGCATCGTGCTGACCTGCGCCGGCCGCACCTTTATCGCCGGCGCCGACATCACCGAATTCGGCAAGCCGCCGAAGCCGCCCGCCCTCAACGACGTCCTGGCCGAGATCGAGAACTCGCCCAAGCCGGTCGTCGCCGCGATCCATGGCACCGCGCTCGGCGGCGGCCTCGAGGTCGCGCTGGCCTGTCATTTCCGCGTGGCCGTGAAGGAAGCCAAGCTCGGTCTGCCCGAGGTGAAGCTCGGTCTGCTGCCGGGCGCCGGCGGCACCCAGCGCCTGCCGCGCGCGGTCGGGCCGGAACTCGCGGTCAAGATGATCGTCGGCGGTGATCCGATCGGTGCTGCCGAAGCGCTCAAGAACGGCCTGATCGAGGAGATCGTCGAAGGTCCGGCCTCCGGCGGCGAAGCCTTCGTGCGCAAGCTGCTCGCCGAGAAGCGTCCGCTGCGGCGCCTGCGCGACGACGATTCCAAGCTCGCGGCGGCCAAGGCCGACCGCTCGATCTTCACCAATGCGGTCGCTGCCTTGACCAAGAAGGCGCGTGGCCTGGAGGCGCCGTTCGCCGCCGCCGACGCCGTCGGCTACGCCATCGACCTGCCGTTCGACGAGGGGCTGAAGAAGGAGCGCGAGGGTTTCCTCAAGCTCGTCTCCAGCGACCAGTCCAAGGCGCAGCGTTATGCCTTCTTCGCGGAGYGCGAGGCCAGCAAGATCGCCGGCGTCCCTGAAGGCACCAAGTCGCGGCCCGTGAACCGCGTCGCCATCCTCGGTGCCGGCACCATGGGCGGCGGCATCGCGATGTCCTTTGCCAATGCTGGCGTGCCCGTCACCCTGATCGAGACCGGCGAGGAGCAGCTCAAGCGCGGCATGGGCATCATGCAGAAGAACTGGGAAGCGACCGCCGCGCGCGGCGGCATCCCGGCCGACGCGCCCGCCAAGCGCATGGCGCTGATCAACGGCGTCGTCGGCATCGAGAACGTCGGTGATGCTGACCTGGTGATCGAGGCCGTGTTCGAGACCATGGCGGTGAAGAAGGAAGTGTTCGGCAAGCTCGACCAATACGTCAAGCCCGGTGCCGTACTCGCCTCCAACACCTCCTACCTCAACATCGACGAGATCGCGAAGTCGACCAAGCGGCCGCAGGACGTTCTCGGCATGCACTTCTTCTCGCCCGCCAACGTCATGAAGCTGTGCGAGATCGTGCGCGCCGACAAGACCGCGCCGGATGCGCTGGTCACCGCCGTGACCATCGCGCGCAAGATCGCGAAGGTGCCGGCCGTGGTCGGCGTCTGCGACGGCTTCGTCGGCAACCGCATGCTGGCGCAGCGTGGCAAGCAATCGGAGAAGCTGCTGTTCGAAGGTGCCTTGCCGCAGCAGGTCGATGCCGTGGTTACCAAATTCGGCATGCCGATGGGGCCGTTCGCGATGGGCGACCTCGCCGGCCTCGACATCGGCTGGCGCTCGCGCAAGGACCGCGGCATCAAGTCGGAGATCGCGGACGCACTCTGCGAAGCCGGCCGCTTCGGCCAGAAGACCGGCAAGGGCTACTACAAGTATGAAGCAGGAAGTCGCTCCGCGCTGCCCGATCCGGAGGTCGAAAAGCTGATCGACGAGACGCTGCTCCGTCTCGGCCGCAAGAAGCGCGTCGTCAGCGACAAGGAGATCCTCGAGCGTATGATGTACCCGATGATCAACGAGGGCGCGAAGATCCTCGAAGAGGGCATCGCGGCGCGTCCTTCCGACATCGACGTGGTCTGGCTCTACGGCTACGGCTGGCCGATCTACCGCGGCGGCCCGATGTTCTGGGCCGACACCGTCGGCCTCAAGCACATCGCCGATCGTCTCTCCTTCTACGCCAAGGAGACCAACGATCCGAGCCTCGAGCCTGCGCCGCTGCTGAAGAAGCTCGCGGCCGAAGGCAAGACGTTCGCGTCGCTGGCCGCGGCGTCGAAGGCGGCGTGATGGCCGCTTCATCTCAACCCTCGTCATTCCGGGATGCGCCGCAAGGCGCAGGCCCGGAATCCATAACCCCAGCTGGTGGTTATGGATTCCGGGTTCGCGACTTTGTCGCGCCCCGGAATGACAGTCTCTGTTAGTTGCTCGCTCAACCAATCAAGAATAATGACCCATCCCGGCGAACAGTTTTATCCCGAGGGCGTGCGTTGGGACGACACCATCGTCCAGGGCTCGCTGCCTGACCTGCTGTCGAACGCCGCCGCTGATTACGGCCCGCGGACCGCGCTGGAATTCCGCGATCGTCCGATCAGCTATACCGAGCTCGCCGCCATGGCCGAGCGCGCGGCAGCGGCGTTCCTGCGCGCCGGCTGCGGCAAGACCAGTTCCGTGGCCCTGTTCCTCGGCAATACGCCGGACCATCCGGTCAATTTCTTCGGCGCGCTCAAGGCCGGTGCCCGCGTCGCGCATCTTTCCCCGCTCGACGGCGAGATCGCGCTGACGCACAAGGTCTCGGATTCCGGCTCGCGCCTGCTCGTCACGTCCAACCTCGCGGCGCTGCTGCCGAACGCGCTGAAGTTCCTGGAGAAGGGCCTGATCGATCGCCTCGTCGTCTGCGAGGACGACGATTGGGGCAAGGTCGGCACGCCGCAGGCGCCGATCCCCGATGATCCCCGCATCGTCACCTTCAAGAGCTTCGTCGAGGGCGCCACCGCGCCGGCTGAGTGGCCGTCCGTGACCGCCGACGACGTCGCGCTGCTGCAATATACCGGCGGCACCACCGGCCTGCCCAAGGGCGCGATGCTCACCCACGGCAATCTCACCTCCGCGGTGTCGATCTACGATGTCTGGGGCAAGCCGTCGCGTGCGGCGCGCGGCGACGTGATCGAGCGCGTGATCTGCGTGCTGCCGCTGTTCCACATCTATGCGCTCACCGTCGTGCTGCTGTCCTCGCTCAGCCGCGGCAATCTGATCTCGCTCCACCAGCGTTTTGATGTCCAGGCGGTGATGCGCGACATCGAAATCAAGCGCGCGACGTACTTCCCGGGCGTGCCGACGATGTGGATCGCGATCGCGGCGCTGCCTGATCTCGACAAGCGCGACTTCTCCTCGCTCGCCGTCATCGGCTCCGGCGGCGCGCCGCTGCCGGTGGAGATCGCGAATTTCTTCGAGCGCAAGGTCGGCAAGAAGCTGCGCAGYGGCTGGGGCATGACCGAGACCTGTTCACCCGGCACCGGCCATCCGCCCACAGGGCCGGATAAGCCCGGCTCGATCGGCCTGATGCTGCCCGGCATCGAGATGGATGTGGTCTCGCTGGAGGACCCCACAAAAGTTCTGCCGCCGGGCGAAGTCGGCGAAATCCGCATCAAGGGCCCGAACGTCACCAAGGGCTACTGGAACAAGGCGAAGGAATCCGCGGAGTCCTTTTCGGACGGCCGCTTCCTCACCGGCGACATCGGCTATGTCGACACCGACGGCTATTTCTTCCTGGTCGACCGCAAGAAGGACATGATCATCTCCGGCGGCTTCAACGTCTATCCGCAGATGATCGAGCAGGCGATCTACACCATTCCAGGCGTGCACGAGGTGATCGTGCTCGGCATTCCCGACCAGTATCGGGGCGAGGCCGCCAAGGCTTTCATCAAGCTCAAGCCGGACGCCAAGCCGTTCTCGCTCGACGAGCTGCGCGCGCAGCTCGCCGGCAAGGTCGGCAAGCACGAGCTGCCGGCAGCCGTCGAGTTCGTCGACGATCTGCCGCGCACGCCGGTCGGAAAATTGTCGCGCCACGAATTGCGCCAGCAGCAGAAACCATCACAATCCACCCAACACCCATCAGGAGGTCGCTCTTGACCGACGCCGTTATCGTTTCCACCGCCCGCACGCCGATCGGCAAGGCCTATCGCGGCATGCTCAACGCCACCGATGGCGCAACGCTGCTCGGCCACGCCATCGGCGAGGCCGTTGCCCGCGCAAAAGTCGATCCGAAGGAGGTCGAGGACGTTGTGATGGGCGCGGCGCTGCAGCAGGGCGCGACCGGCGGCAACATCGCGCGCAAGGCGCTGCTCCGCGCAGGTCTCCCCGTGACTGTCGCCGGCACCACCATCGACCGGCAATGCGCCTCGGGCCTGCAGGCGATCGCGCTCGCCGCGCGCTCGGTGATCTTCGACGGCGTCGAGATCGCGGTCGGCGGCGGCGGCGAGTCGATCAGCCTGGTGCAGAACGACAAGATGAACGGCTTCCACGCCCAGGACCCGGCGCTGCTCAAGATCAAGGGCGAGGTCTACATGCCCATGATCGACACCGCCGAAGTCGTCGCCAAGCGCTACGGCATCTCGCGCGAGAAGCAGGATGAGTATTCGCTGGAGAGCCAGCGCCGCACCGCCGCTGCCCAGCAGGGCGGCAAGTTCAAGGACGAGCTGGCGCCGATCACGACGCAGATGGCGGTCACCGACAAGGCGACCGGCGCCGTCTCGATGAAGGAAGTGACGCTGTCGCAGGACGAAGGCCCGCGCCCCGAGACCACCGCTGAGGGCCTCGCCGGCCTCAAGCCCGTGCGCGGCGAAGGCTTTTCGATCACCGCCGGCAATGCCAGCCAGCTCTCCGACGGCGCCAGCGCCTCGGTCATCATGAGCGACAAGGAAGCCTCAAAGCGCGGTCTCAAGCCGCTCGGCATCTTCCGCGGCTTCGTCTCCGCCGGCTGCGAGCCGGACGAGATGGGCATCGGCCCGGTCTTCGCCGTGCCGCGCCTTCTGAAGCGCCACGGGCTGACGGTCGACGACATCGGCCTCTGGGAGCTCAACGAAGCTTTCGCGGTGCAGGTGCTGTATTGCCGCGACAAGCTCGGCATCGACCCCGAGAAGATCAACGTCGATGGCGGCGCGATTGCGGTCGGCCATCCCTACGGCATGTCGGGCGCGCGCCTCACCGGCCACGCCTTGATCGAAGGCCGCCGCCGCAAGGCGAAGTATGCGGTCGTCACCATGTGCGTCGGCGGCGGCATGGGCGCGGCCGGGCTGTTCGAGGTGTTGCAGTAATTTCACCGTCGTCCTGACGGCGACGAAACAAAGAAGCTCACAGGAGGATCCGATGGATCTCGCATTCACTAGGGAAGAGCAGGCGTTTCGCGAGGAAGTGCGATCATTCTTCCGCGACAACGTACCGCCGGATACGCGGCGCAAGCTGGTCGAGGGCCGTCACCTCTCGAAGGACGAGATGGTGACGTGGTGGCGCATCCTCAACAAGAAGGGCTGGGGCGTCAGCCACTGGCCGAAGCAGTATGGCGGCACCGGGTGGACCTCCGTGCAGCACTACATCTTCAACGAGGAGCTGCAGTCCTATCCGGCGCCGCAGCCGCTCGCCTTCGGCGTCAGCATGGTCGGTCCTGTGATCTACACCTTCGGCAACGAAGAGCAGAAGAAGCAGTATCTGCCGCGCATCGCCAATGTCGACGACTGGTGGTGCCAGGGCTTCTCCGAGCCCGGCTCCGGCTCCGATCTCGCCTCGCTCAAGACCAAGGCCGAGCGCAAGGGCGACAAGTGGATCATCAACGGCCAGAAGACCTGGACCACGCTCGCCCAGCACGCCGACATGATCTTCTGCCTCTGCCGCACCGACCCCTCCGCCAAGAAGCAGATGGGCATCTCCTTCATCGTCTTCAGCATGAAGTCGAAGGGCGTCACCGTGCGTCCGATCCAGACCATCGACGGCGGCGTCGAGGTCAACGAGGTGTTCTTCGACGACGTCGAGGTGCCCATCGAGAACCTGATCGGCGAAGAGAACAAGGGCTGGGACTACGCCAAATTCCTGCTCGGCAATGAGCGCACCGGCATTGCCCGGGTCGGCGTCTCCAAGGAGCGGCTGCGCCGCATCCGCGATTTGGCCGGCAAGGTCGAATCCGGCGGCAAGCCGATCATCCAGGACGCCGCATTCCGCGAGAAGCTCGCCGCCTGCGAGATCGAGCTGAAGGCGCTCGAGCTGACGCAGCTCCGTGTCGTCGCCGACGAAGGCAAGCACGGCAAGGGCAAGCCCAATCCGGCGTCCTCGGTGCTGAAGATCAAGGGCTCCGAGATCCAGCAGACCACGACCGAGCTGCTGATGGAAGTGATCGGTCCGTTCGCAGCACCCTACGACGTGCACGGCGACGACGGCTCGAACGAAGCCATGGAGTGGACCGCCCAGATCGCGCCGAGCTACTTCAACAACCGCAAGGTCTCGATCTACGGCGGCTCCAACGAGATCCAGCGCAACATCATCGCCAAGGCGGTGCTGGGGCTGTGAGTCAACAATGACGGTGTCGTCCCCCGCGAAGGCGGGGGACCCAGTACGCCGCGGCGGTCGTGAGTACGGCAGGCGGCTGCGTCTACTGGATCCCCGCCTTCGCGGGGATGACGTCTGAGGATGAGGCGACGGCAGGGCAATTCCCGCCGATTTGGAGAGAAACATGGATTTTGATCTGAACGAGGAGCAACGGCTTCTCAAGGAAAGCATCGACGGCCTGCTGACCGATTCCTACGATTTCGAGAGCCGCAAGAAGTACATGAAGGAGAAGGGCGGCTGGAGCCAGGCCGTCTGGGGCAAGCTCGCCGAGCAGGGCCTGCTCGGTCTGCCGTTCACGGAGGCCGATGGCGGCTTCGGCGGCGGCGGTGTCGAGACCATGATCGTGATGGAAGCGCTCGGCAAGGCGCTGGTGCTCGAGCCGTATCTGGCAACGGTCGTGATCGGCGGCGGCTTCCTGCGCCACGCCGGCTCCGATGCGCAGAAGGCCGCGCACGTGCCTGGGATCATCGACGGCAGCAAGACGCTCGCCTTTGCCCAACTCGAGAAGAACTCGCGCTACGATCTCTTCGATGTCTCGACGACGGCGAAGAAGAAGGGCGACGGCTGGGTCATCGACGGCGAAAAATTCGTCGTGCTCAACGGCGAGAATGCGGAGACCCTGATCGTCACCGCCCGCACCAAGGGCGACCGCCGCGACAAGTCCGGCATCGGCGTGTTCCTGGTGCCGGCGAGCGCCAAGGGCGTGACCAAGAAGTCGTACCCGACCCAGGACGGCCTGCACGCCGCCGACATCACCTTCACCGGCGTCGAGGTCGGCGCGGATGCGGTGCTCGGCAATCCCGACGACTCGCTCGCGCTGATCGAGCGCGTCGTCGACGAAGCCCGCGTCGCGCTCTGCGCCGAGGCGGTCGGGCTGATGGACGAGTCGCTCAAGACCACGGTCGAGTACATCAAGACGCGCAAGCAGTTTGGCGTCGCGATCGGCTCGTTCCAGTCGTTGCAGCACCGCGCGTCCGACATGTTCGTCGCCGCCGAACAGGCGCGATCGATGTCGATGTTCGCGACCATGGCCGGCGATTTCGAGGATGCCAAGGAGCGTTCCAACGCCATCGCCGCCGCCAAGGTGCAGATCGGTAAGTCGCTGAAGTTCGTCGGACAGCAGGCGATCCAGCTCCACGGCGGCATCGGCATGACCATGGAGGCGAAGATCGGCCACTACTTCAAGCGCCTCACCATGATCGAGAACAGCTTTGGCGACACCGACTACCACCAGCGCCGCGTCGCGGATGGGAGCGGGTTGATCTGAGTTGATCGAGGCCACGCGAAGACTGTCATGCCCCGGCTTGACCGGGGCATCCAGTCCTCCGCGGCGGCAGTTCGTTCACCCAACTTCAGCCGCCGAGTACTGGATCGCCCGATCAAGTCGGGCGATGACATCGAGTAAATGGAATCAGCGGAGCCCAACAACAATGAAAAACACCCCGTTCGATCTCACCGGCAAGGTCGCAATCGTCACCGGCTCCAGCCGCGGCATCGGCCGCTCTTCCGCGGAGCTGCTCGCAAAGCTCGGCGCCAAGGTCGTGGTGTCATCGCGGAAAGCGGAAGCCTGCAAGGAAGTCGCCGACGGCATCATCGCGGCTGGTGGTGATGCCATCGTCATTCCCTGCAACATCGCGCGCAAGGCCGAGGTCGAGGCGCTGATTTCGGGCACGATCACGCACTACGGCAAGATCGACATCCTGGTCTGCAACGCCGCGGTGAATCCGTATTACGGCCCGCTGCTCGACATCACCGACGAGGCCTTCGACAAGATCATGGGCAGCAACGTCAAGAGCAACATCTGGCTCTCCGCGCTGGCGATCCCGCAAATGGCGGAGCGCGGCAACGGCTCCGTCGTCATCATCTCCTCGATCGGGGGCCTGCGCGGCTCGACCGTGATCGGCGCCTACGGCATCTCCAAGGCCGCCGACTTCGCGCTGTGCCGCTCGCTCGCCGGCGAATGGGGCCCGAAAGGCGTCCGCGTCAACTGCATCGCGCCCGGCCTCGTCAAGACCGATTTCGCCCGCGCGCTGTGGGAAGACGAAGCCAACCTCAAGCGCCGCACCGCCACCACGCCRCTCCGCCGCATCGGCGAACCCGACGAAATCGCCGGCGCCGTCGCCTACCTCGCCTCCGACGCGTCCAGCTTCATGACCGGCCAGACCATCGTCATCGACGGCGGCGTGACGACGGCTGCGGTGTAGCCTTCTTCCCCTCTCCCCTTGCGGGAGAGGGTGGCTCGCCGCGTAGCGGCGAGACGGGTGAGGGGTTTCTCTCCATGTGCAACCCTCTTACCGCTGAATTCGCTGAAGCATACCCCTCATCCGGCGCTTCGCGCCACCTTCTCCCGCAAGGGGAGAAGGAAGGGGAGCCGCGCGCGTTGATCCAATCTTGACCTTGCCGCCCTAATCCGCTCCCTTTGGCGCGACACAATGACCCCCTCTCAGGGAAACGCCAGGGTAAGCCGTCATGTCTTTCGTCCTCGCCATCGACCAGGGCACCACCTCGTCGCGCGCCATCGTTTTTCGCAGTGACATCTCGATTGCCGCCCGTGCGCAGCAGGAGTTTCCGCAGCATTTTCCGGCCTCGGGCTGGGTCGAGCACGAGCCGGAGGACATCTGGACCTCGACCGTCATGGTCTGCCGCGACGCGATCGAGCAGGCCGGCATCACCGCGAAGGACATCGCCGCGATCGGCATCACCAACCAGCGCGAGACCACCGTGGTGTGGGACCGCGCCACCGGCCAGGCCGTGCACCGCGCCATCGTCTGGCAGGACCGCCGCACCGCCGACATCTGCGCGAAACTGAAGCACGACGGCCGCGAGCCCGTGATCTCGCAGAAGACCGGCCTGATCATCGACCCCTATTTCTCCGGCACCAAGGTCGCCTGGATTCTCGACCACGTCCCCGGCGCACGGGCGCGTGCCGCGCGCGGCGAGCTGATGTTCGGCACCGTCGACTGCTATCTGCTCTGGCGCCTCACCGGCGGCAAGGTGCACGCCACCGACGCCACCAACGCCTCGCGCACGCTGCTGTTCAACATCCACACCGGCCAGTGGGACGACGAGCTCTTGGAGATCATCGGCGTGCCGCGCTCGATGCTGCCCGAGGTGAAGGATTCCTCCGCCCGCTTCGGCGAGAGCACGCCGGACCTGTTCGGCGGCGCGATCGCGATCTCAGGCATTGCCGGCGACCAGCAGGCCGCGACCATTGGACAAGCCTGCTTCCGCCCGGGCATGATGAAGTCGACCTACGGCACCGGCTGTTTTGCCCTGCTCAACACCGGCACCACGCCGGTGGTGTCGAAGAACAAGCTGCTCACGACCGTCGCCTATCAGCTCGACGGCAAGCGCACCTACGCGCTCGAAGGCTCGATCTTCGTCGCAGGCTCGGCGGTGCAGTGGCTGCGCGATGGCCTCGGCATCATCAAGCACGCCGCCGAGACTGGACCGCTCGCTGACCAGTCCGATTCCATGCAGAGCGTCTATCTGGTCCCGGCCTTCGTCGGCATGGGCGCGCCCTACTGGAATCCGCGCGTGCGCGGCGCGCTGTTCGGCCTCACCCGCAACACCGGCCCGGCCGAGCTCGCGCACGCCGCGCTGGAGAGCGTGTGTTACCAGACTTTCGACCTCTGGGCCGCGATGCGCGCGGACTGGCCGAGCTCGGAAGTCGCGAGCGTCGTGCTGCGCGTCGACGGCGGAATGACCGCCTCCGACTGGACCATGCAGCGCCTCGCCGATCTCTTGGACGCGCCGGTCGACCGTCCTGTGATCCAGGAGACGACGGCGCTGGGCGCGGCCTATCTCGCCGGCCTCCAGGCCGGTGTCTATCCCGAGCCGACGAAGTTTGCCGACAATTGGCGGCTCGAGCACCGCTTCAAGCCGAACATGAGCCAGGCGACGCGCGAGCGGAAGCTCGCCGGCTGGGCGCGCGCGGTGAAGGGCGTGCTCGCGAGTGACGAAGGAGAGGGATAGGCGGATGTCGTAGCCCGGATGGAGCGAAGCGCAATCCGGGGTTTTCTCCACGAGTAAGATTCCCGGATTACGCTTCGCTCCATCCGGGCTACGGACTAAAATAACAACAACGGGAGAAGACAATGAACACGGATCTCAACCGGGTCATCCAAAAACTTTGCGGCGCAGCGATCTGCGCCGCGCTGCTGACCTCGACAGCCATCGCGCGCGAGAAGGCGAACCCGCTSGGAAGCGCGCGGCAGCTCAAGACCGACGTCGCCGGCCTCGACGCCCCCGCCCAGATCCTGGTCGACGTCTGGGGCATCCCGCACATCTATGCCGGCAACGAGCACGACCTGTTCTTCCTGCAAGGTTTCAACGCCGCGCGCGACCGGCTCTGGCAGATCGATCTCTGGCGCAAGCGCGGCCTCGGCCTGCTCGCAAAGGATTTCGGCCCGGCCTATGCCGAGCAGGACAAGGCGCTACGGCAGTTCCTCTATCGCGGCGACATGAACGCGGAGTGGGCGGCCTACGGTCCCAAGGCGAAGACCTATGCGGACGCGTTTGTCGCCGGCGTCAATGCCTATGTCGCCGATGTGCGCGCAGGAAAACGTCCGCTGCCGATCGAGTTCAGGATCGCCGGCACTATGCCTGATCCGTGGACGGCGGATGACGTCGTCCGCATTCGCAGCCACGGCCTGACGCGCAATGTCGCCTCCGAGGTCAAACGCTCGCTGGTCGCCTGCGCGGCCGGCCTCGATGCCGATCGTTTCCGCGTCAAGCTCGAGCCGGCATGGACCACGAAAGTCCCCGATGGTCTCGACCCCTGCAGCGTGCCGAAGGCCGTGCTCGCGGCCTACGATCTCGCGACGCGCCCGGTGGCCTTCGCGGCGCCGAAGGACAAGCAGGCCGCACTCGCGCACGATCCCGACAAATACCTCACCGAGGCCGACCAGCAGCGCGACACTATCGGCTCCAACAATTGGGTGATCGCGGCCTCGCGCACGGCGACGGGCCGCCCGATCCTCGCCAACGATCCGCATCGCGAGCACAGTGTGCCTTCGCTGCGCTACATCGTCGGCCTCAATGCGCCGGGCCTCTCCGTGATCGGCGCCGGTGAGCCGGCGCTGCCCGGCATCTCGATCGGCCACAACGGCACCATCGCCTTTGGCCTCACCATCTTCAACGTCGACCAGGAAGACCTCTACGTCTACGAGCTCAATCCGCAAAACCCCAACCAGTACCGCTACGGCAATGGCTGGGAGGACATGCGCATCGTCCACGAGACCGAGCAGGTCAAAGGCGAGGCCGATCGCGACCTCGAGCTGAAGTTCACCCGCCACGGTCCCGTCATCTTCGTCGACGATGCGAACAAGCGCGCCTTTGCGGTCCGCTCGATCTGGTTCGAGCCCGGTACCTCGGCCTATTTCGGCTCGTCCGACTACATGACCGCGAAGGACTGGAACGGCTTCCTCACCGCCATGCGGCGCTGGGGCGCGCCGTCGGAGAACCAGGTCTATGCCGACACGCGCGGCAATATCGGCTGGGTCGCCGCCGGCAAGACACCGCGTCGCGCCAACTTCGACGGCCTGATGCCGGTGCCGGGCGACGGCCGCTATGAGTGGCAGGGCTTTCTCTCGCTCGACGAATTGCCGAAAGCCTATCAGCCCAAGCAGGGCTTTCTCGCCACCGCCAACCAGATGAACCTGCCGGCCGATTACCCGATAGCCGAACGCAAGGTCGGCTTCGAATGGTCCGACAGCGCGCGCTGGCAGCGCATCACCGAGGTGCTTGCGGCCAACAGCAAGGTCACGCTCGCCGACGCCATGGATTTGCAGAACGACGACACCGCGATGCTGGGGCGGCGCCTCGTCAAGCTGTTGCAGCCGCTCACCTCCGACGATCCCAATGTGAAGAAGGGTCTCGAGCTGCTCAAGCCATGGGACGCGCGCGATGCCGCCGACAGCGCGGCGGCTGCCGTGTTCGAGGTCTGGATCGCCAATCATCTTGGGCCGGTGCTGCTGAAGACCACGGCGCCCAAGGCCGCCGATCTGATCGCGCCGGAGGCGTCGAGCATTTCGGCGCTGGTCGCCTATCTGGAATCTCCCGATGCGTCGTTCGGCGCCGATCCCGCTGCCGCGCGCGACCAGATCCTGCGCGACAGCCTCGGCGCCGCGGTGGCTGACGTCACGGGCAAGCTCGGGCCGGATGCCTCGACCTGGCGCTGGGGCCGGCTGCATGTCGCGAAATTCGACCATGCGCTGATGCCGCTCGCCGACAAGGCGACCGCCGCGCAGCTCTCGGTCGGCCCGCTCGCCTATGGCGGTGCCGCCAATGTGCCGCGCGCGGCCACCTACCGCCGCGCCGATTACCAGCTGTTCGCCGGCGCATCGTTCCGCATGGTGCTCGACGTCGGCAATTGGGATGCGAGCCGCACCATCAACACGCCCGGCCAATCCGGCGATCCCTTCAGCGCCCATTACCGCGACCTCGCTCCGCTCTGGGCCACGGGCCAATATGTCCCGCTGCTCTACAGCCGCCCGGCCGTCGAAGCCGCAACCGCGGAAGCGATCATTTTGACGCCGCGATGAGCGAGGCTTCACCTCTCCCCGCTTGCGGGGAGAGGTCGGAACGCCCCCGGCGATGCGAAGCATCGTCCGGCGCGTTCCGGGTGAGGGGGTACAGGTCTATCGACAGATAACGCCCGCGGAGAAAGCCCCTCACCCCAACCCTCTCCCCGTAAGAACGGGGAGAGGGGGCGCATTCCCGCTTCGATCAGCACCATGACGTCACCGAGAGGCCACCCATGATCATCCCCGACGGCTATTCCGACATCCCCGCCGGCAAGATCGCCGCGGTCGTCACCCATCTGGAGATGACCGCACCTCCCGCGCGCCGCGACGATCCTCCAGGCAGTTGGACCTTGCGCAAGGTCGACGCGCCCGCGCTTCACTGGTATCGCGATCTCCATCGCCGCGTCGGCGAGGAGTGGCTGTGGTTCTCGCGTGCGCGCCTGAATGACGGGGAGCTTGCCGCAATCGTCCACGCGCCGGGCGTCGAGGTCCATGCCCTGGTCGTGGACGGTCGCGATGAAGGCCTGCTCGAGCTGGACTTTCGCGAGGCCGGCCAGTGCGAGCTGGTCTATTTCGGTGTCACCGCCGGATTGATCGGGACGGGCGCCGCCCGCTTCCTGATGAACCGCGCGCTGGAGCTCGCATGGTCACGCGAGCTCGCCCGCGTCTGGGTGCACACCTGCACCTTCGATCATCCCTCGGCCGTCGCGTTCTACCAGCGCTCCGGCTTCCGCCCGTTCCGCCGCCAGATCGAAATCGCGGACGACCCGCGTCTCGATGGCACGGCGCCGCGGACGGCGGCGAAGCACGTGCCGATCATCGAATAGCGGCCATTGGCGTGAAGCGTGCGCTCGTGGGCGACGACGGGGAGGGTGACTTAGCTTCGTGTTATCGCTAAGAAGCTACGGTCTGGATTGGAATCATGCAGCAGTATTCGGCATATCTCCCAAAGTACGAGAAGAGCCACGCGTTAGTTATTGGTATTGACGCTTATCAGCGTGTTGGTCCGCTTTTGCATGCGGGAAACGATGCGAAGGCTGTTGCCGACGCCCTCGTCGATAAGTTTGGATTCCCGGTCAATAACGTGAGAGTTCTCTTAGACGCGGAGGCAACACGCGAAAACATTCTACGAGAGTATCTTACTTGGACAGACTCGGCCAGGATCGGACCTGACGATCGTATGGTCGTATTCTTCGCTGGACATGGCCACACTGCAACCGGACGAAGGGGCGAGATCGGCTATTTGGTCCCAGTAGATGGCGATGTAAGCGATCTTTCGACACTGGTTAGATGGGATGAATTAACGCGCAATTCCGACCTTATAGCCGGAAAACACATGCTGTTCTTGATGGACGCCTGTTATGGCGGACTAGCGTTGACCCGTTCGACGATTCCGCCGGGAGGCATGCGCTTTCTAAAAGATATGCTCCAAAGATACTCTCGGCAGGTCTTGACCGCAGGAAAGCCAAATGAGGTGGTTTCCGATGCCGGGGGGACAAGGCCGGGACATTCGATTTTCACGTCATACTTGCTTGACGGTTTGGACGGCGGTGCCAGCGTCAACGGCGTACCAGTCACCGGCCATGGTTTGATGGCGTACGTCTACGACAAGGTTGCGGGCGATCCTCGATCTTACCAGACACCGCATTTTGGTTTTTTAGATGGAGATGGAGATTTCATCTTTGATACATCTATCCTTGCTTCGGTAGAGGAGGATGGATCGTCGAATAAGCAGCCGGACATAGATATCTTTATTAAGACGCCTAACGTAGTTGCTCCTGGCCTGCAGAACGAAGATGCGGCCTCTGCGATTCTAAAGCGACTGATGGCGAATCCGAATGAAAGGATTCGGCTCAACGATTTTATAAATAGCCTCTTGAGGGAGGCTTCCACAAAACTATCGCAAAGTCATTTTTCTGCTAATACGGAAATCACCAACGACGAATTCGCAGCAAGAATCCAGCGATACGAAGATGCAGTTCATGACCTTACTACTGTGGTCATTCTGCTCGCACGGTGGGGCGACGCGGAACAGATAGGGTTGCTCGGACAGATATTTTCACGAATCGCGGATATTGAGCGGTCGAATTCGGGCTTCACTGTGTGGCTGAAGCTACAGTGGTATCCTTTGTTCTTTCTCATCTACGCGGCGGGGATGTCAGCCCTTGCTGCCAAACGCTTTGATGTATTGTTGGCCGCGCTCAACGCGACTGTATATTCGGAGGAGCGCATCTCGGGTGAGGCAATGGTGCCTGTTATTTTCCCGACGGTGGACAGCCTCACCGAGATAATCGATGACTTCAAGCGCTTGCCTGGGATGGAGAAGAAGTTCGTTCCCCGAAGCGAGCACATCTACAAGAAACTGCAACCACCCCTTGAAGACGAGCTTTTGCTTGGGCGAGGCTACGATTCGTTGTTTGACGATTTTGAGATACTCCTAGCCTTAGTTTACGTAGATATGCGAGGCGTTGAAGCTGGCGATAACAATTGGGGGCCGATTGGCCGCTTCGGATGGAAGGAGCGTGGGCGTTTGGCGCAGGACTTGGTCTATTCGAAATTTGTTGAGCGCGCAAAGGCACAAAAAGATCGGTGGGCTGCTCTTGATGCTGGTTTCTTTCAAGGCTCCAGCGAACGGTTTTCGGAAGTTGCGGATGCGTACGCAAAATTTCTTTCTCGAATAAACATGTGGTAGTTGCGACGGACGAACTCTCATACCTAACCCGTTTCATCCAGGCTGCACGATCAAAATACCTTCTGCGTCCCGCGCGCCAGCGAGAACCCGCTGCATTGCATGGATGGTCGGATCGAGCCCGGCCATGACGAGTGAGCAAAAACCATGTTCCTGGTCGGCCAATACGACTCCCCCTTTGTCCGCCGCGTCGCGATCGCGCTCCGATTCTATGGGCTCGCCTTCGAGCACCGGCCCTGGTCAACCTTCGGCGATGCCGACAAGATCGCGCCGTACAACCCGCTGCGGCGCGTGCCGACGCTGGTGCTCGACGATGGCGAGGCGCTGATCGAGAGCACGATCATCCTCGATTATCTCGATGAGCTCGTCGGGCCGGAGAAGGCGATGCTGCCGCGCGGCGGCGCCGAGCGACGAAAGCATTTGCGCATCTGCGCACTCGCCTCCGGTCTCGGCGACAAGGCGGTGAGCCTGCTCTATGAGCGCGTGCTGCGGAAGGAGCAGCTTGCGTTGTGGGTCGAGCGCTGCCAGGCGCAGATCGGCGACGTGCTCGGCGTGCTGGAGGCCGAACGCGCCGGGGTGACGACGCCGTATTGGCTGGCCGGCCGGATCGGCCACGCCGACATTGCGGTTGCCTGCGTCGTGCGCTTCACCCGTGAAGCGCATCCGCTTCTGTTCGAGCCGTCGCGCTATCCGGCGCTGTCGGCACATGCCGAACGCTGCGAGGCGCTGGCACCGCTCAAGGAGATCGTGCAGCCGCTGGCCCCGCCGAAGGGGTGAAAGCGCGGCGTCCTATCGCCTGTTGCAGGGCTTGATCTCACCCGCCGCGGACTTCAGGACGATCGGATTTGGCGACAGCCTTATGCCGAAGAACAATTGAGAGCCGGACACCTTGTCGTCCGATCCCTGGTGGGCGTCCAGCTCGAGCTTCGCCGCGATCTCGGATGTCAGCTTGGCCCGCTCCTCCATCGAAATCGTGTTGTGATATTTGATCTCGTAGACGACGTCGGCCTCCAGCACGGACCGCGTCTGGCAGACGACTCCGCCGCTCGAAAGGTTCAGGGCAATCGCGTCCTCGCATTCGGCCTTCAGCAATGCATTGCGGGTCGATATCAGCGACTCGTCGGAAATCAGGAGAATGTTGGCGTTCTCGAGCTTGAGGTGAATTGAATCAACCTGCTGCATTCCGGCGACCGTCGACAGCTTGTCCCTGACCTGCGCGGACACGTCGAGATTCTTCTCGAGCGACTGCTTCAGGTCCCGGTCCACGGTCGGTGATTTCCGGATCTTGTCGGCCAGCAGCGTGGGGTCGATATCGCATGTCGGATGCAGCTCCAGCCGGCCATCGCTCAGATATTCAATCGTGTTGATGGTGCCGGGACCGCCGAACGTGCTCGGCGGGACCACCTCGAAATATCCGGTCTCGGAGAGGATGGCCGTGATCGTGTGTTTCTTTCGCGGGAACCCGACCCAGGCTGCAACCATCACCAGGCCGATCGCGACAAAGACGAGGCTACCAAGCCAAAGCCATTTGCGACTTGCTACTTTCGCGGGCAGCACAACTGGTTTCGTTCGCCGCATGGCACGTAGCCTTTCGGACAGTCAGCCGCGGCAATCGTAGGCAGCACGACAAGGGCGATCGCGGCGACGAACAGTGCAATGAACTGGTTCATATGCTCGATCCCAAGCAAACCATCGGTTTGAAGGTAGTAGACCGATAGAGTATCGAATCAAGGTTGAGCGGACAAGTGAACGAGTTCACACCGCCCGGTTCCTGCGCGAAATTGCCGGTGAGCCGAATTCCGGACCGCGACTCGTCCTGGTGGTGTGTCAGAAAGGAGCAGGCCGCTCTTTGCGTCGCGCACTGCCGGTTGTTGCGAGGCGCAGGCGCCGTCCAGGGAGATCGTGCAGCCGCCGGCGCCGCCGAAGGAGCGAGGTCTCTACCCTCCCCTGGAGGGGGAGGGTCGTTCGCCCGAAACCCGAGCCGGGGGGGGGGAACACACACGTTTCGGTAAGGCCGAAATTCTTCAAGCCTTTCAACCCCACCTCTACTGTGCATGGGGTTGTTTTTCACTTTTTTAGTCTTGGGAAGCCAAGGCGGGCTGGGAAGCGAAGGCGGGCCTACCCCGCCCCCGCGCGCTTCTTCTGCCAGACGAGATGCACCGCGCAGGTGCAGCCGGGCGGATGCGAGGCGAGGTCCTTCGACGTCTCGTCGTTCGCGGGCGTTGCCACGAAGGCCTTGTCGGTCTGCTGCGACGGGATGTAGTTCAGCACCGGCGCGAGCCAGCGCTCGGTCTCGGCCACCGTCATGCCCTTGCGCGCGGCATAGTCCTCGACCTGGTCACGCTCGATCTTGCCGACGCCGAAATAATAGCTCTCGGGGTTCGCGAAATAGAGCCCGGACACGGATGAGCCCGGCCACATCGCAAAGCTCTCGGTCAGCTTCACGCCGGCAGTCGCTTCCGCGTCGAGCAGCTCGAACAGCGTCGCCTTCTCGGTGTGATCGGGTTGCGCGGGATAGCCGGGCGCGGGGCGGATGCCCTGGTACTTTTCGAGGATCAGATCGTCGCAGGAGAGTGCTTCGTCCGGCGCGTAGGCCCAGAACTCGCGGCGCGCGCGGGCGTGCATGCGTTCCGCAAAGGCCTCGGCGAGGCGGTCGGCCAGCGCCTTGCACAGGATCGAGGAGTAGTCGTCATTGGCCATCTTGAAGCGGTCGGCGACCACGTCCTCGCCGATGCCGGCCGTGACGACGAAGCCGCCGACATAGTCGGGCACGCCGGCGGGCGCGACGAAGTCGGCGAGCGCGGCGTTGAACCGGCCCTCGCGCTTCTCGAGCTGCTGGCGCAGCGTGTGCAGCGTCGCGATCTGCTTGGTCCGGCTTTCGTCGGCATAGAGCACGATGTCGTCGCCTTCAGCGTTCGCCGGCCAGAAGCCGACCGTCGCACGCGCCCGGAACCATTTTTCCCTGACGATCAGGTCGAGCATTTTGCGCGCATCGTCATAGAGCGAGCGCGCGACTTCGCCGACCTTGGCGTCATCGAGGATGGCGGGGAAGCGGCCGGCGAGCTCCCAGGTCTGGAAGAACGGCGTCCAGTCGATATAGGGCACGAGCTCGGCGAGATCGTATTCGTCAAAGCTGCGGGTGCCGAGGAAGGTCGGCTTCACCGRCTTGTTCTTGGCAAAGTCGACCGGCACGCGGTTGGCGCGCGCGGTCGCGAGCTTCAGGCGCTTCTTGTCCGCCTGCGCGCGCAGATGCGCGTCCGAGATTTTCGCGTATTCGGCGCGCACCTCGGCGGCGTAAGCCTCGCGCTTCTCGGGCGAGAGCAACGAGGAGGCGACGCCGACGGCGCGGCTTGCGTCATTCACATGCACGACGGGACCGGCGCGATAGCTCGGGTCGATCTTGACGGCCGTGTGCACACGGCTCGTGGTGGCGCCGCCGATCAGCAGCGGCAGCTTCAAACCTTCGCGCTGCAATTCGCCGGCGAAGAACGCCATCTCGTCGAGCGAGGGCGTGATCAGGCCTGATAGCCCGACGATGTCGGCCTTCTCCGCCTTCACGGTCTCGACGATCTTGGCGGCCGGCACCATCACGCCGAGGTCGATGACCTCGAAATTGTTGCACTGGAGCACGATGCCGACGATGTTCTTGCCGATGTCGTGGACGTCGCCCTTKACGGTCGCGAGCACGATCTTGCCGGCGGAAGAGGAGCCTTCGGTGCCGATGCCGTTGGCGAGGTTGCGCGCCTTCTCTTCCTCCATGAACGGCATCAGCCACGCCACCGCCTGCTTCATCACGCGCGCGGACTTCACCACCTGCGGCAGGAACATCTTGCCGTCGCCGAAGAGGTCGCCGACCACGTTCATGCCGGCCAYCAGCGGTCCCTCGATCACGTCGAGCGGACGCTTGGATGCCTTGCGGGCCTCCTCGGTGTCCACTTCGATGAACTCGGTGATCCCATGCACCAGCGAATGCGACAGCCGCTTCGCCACCGGCCATTCGCGCCAGGCGAGGTCGGCTTCCTTGGTCTGGGTCTTGTTGCCGCGGAATTTCTCCGCAAGCGCCAGCAGGCGCTCGGACGCGCCGGGGTCGCGATTGAGGATGACGTCCTCGCACACCTGGCGCAGCTCGGCATCGATGTCGTCATAGACGATCATCTGTCCGGCATTGACGATGCCCATGTCCATGCCCGCCTTGATGGCGTGATACAGGAACACCGAGTGCATCGCCTCGCGCACCGGCTCGTTGCCGCGGAACGAGAACGACAGATTGGAAACGCCGCCGGAGATATGCGCGTGCGGCAGGTTCTGGCGGATCCAGCGCGTCGCTTCGATGAAGTCGACGCCGTAATTGTTGTGCTCCTCGATGCCGGTCGCGATCGCAAAGATGTTCGGATCGAAGATGATGTCCTCAGGCGGGAAGCCGACGCGGTCCACCAGGATGTCGTAGGCGCGCTTGCAGATCTCGGTCTTGCGCGCGAACGTATCGGCCTGGCCGACTTCGTCGAACGCCATCACCACCACCGCTGCGCCATGGCGCCGGGCGATCTTCGCCTCGTGAATGAACTTCTCCTCGCCTTCCTTCATCGAGATCGAATTGACGACCGGCTTGCCCTGCACGCATTTCAGGCCGGCCTCGATCACCGAGAATTTCGAGGAATCGACCATCACGGGGACGCGGGCGATGTCCGGTTCGGCGGCGACGAGGTTGAGGAAGGTCACCATCGCGGCTTCCGAATCCAGAAGCCCTTCGTCCATGTTGACGTCGATGATCTGCGCGCCGTTCTCGACCTGGTCGCGGGCGACCTGCAGCGCGGCGGTGTAGTCGCCAGCGGTGATCAGCTTGCGGAAGCGAGCGGAGCCGGTGACGTTGGTGCGCTCGCCGACGTTCACGAACGGGATGGCGTCCGTCAGGATGAATGGCTCGAGACCGGAGAGGCGCAGCCGCGGTTCGATTTCCGGCACGATGCGCGGCTTGTGCGGGGCGACGGCCGCCGCAATCGCCGCGATATGGTCCGGCGTGGTGCCGCAGCAGCCGCCGACGATGTTGACGAGGCCGTCGCGCGCGAATTCGCCGACCAGGCGCGCCATGTACTCCGGGGTCTCGTCGTACTGGCCGAATTCGTTGGGCAGGCCGGCGTTCGGATAGGCGCACACCAGCGTGTCGGCGACGCGGCCGATGTCGGCGATGTGGGCGCGCAGATCTTCCGCGCCGAGCGCGCAGTTGAAGCCGATGGTGACGGGCTTTGCGTGTCGCACCGAATTCCAGAATGCCTCCGGCATCTGGCCCGACAGCAGGCGGCCGGATTTGTCGGTGATGGTGCCCGACACCATCACGGGCACGTCGATGCCGCGCTCTTCGGTGATTTCGGCGATCGCATAGAGCGCCGCCTTGGCGTTCAGCGTGTCGAAGATGGTCTCGACCAGCAGCAGATCGACACCGCCGTCGAGCATGCCGTTGATCTGCTCGCCATAGGATTTGCGCAAATCGTCGAACGTGACGGCCCGGTAGCCGGGGTTGGAAACGTCGGGCGAGATCGAGGCGGTGCGGTTGGTCGGGCCGATGGCACCGGCGACGAAGCGGGGCTTGCCGTCCTCGGCCTTGACGCGCCTTGCGGCGTTGCCGGCGAGGCGGGCGCCTTCGCGCGCCATCTCGTAGACGATGTCGGTGAGGTCGTAATCAGCCTGCGCGATCGAGGTCGTCGAGAAGGTGTTGGTCGCGACGATGTCGGCGCCGGCGCGCAAATAGGCGGCGTGGATGTCCTCGATCGCCTGCGGCTGGGTCAGGATCAACAGGTCGTTGTTGCCGCGCAGGTCGCGGTGGAAATCCTTGAAGCGCTCGCCGCGGAAGGCGGCCTCGTCGAACTGCAGGTTCTGGATCATCGTGCCCATGGCGCCGTCAAGCACGAGGATGCGCTCGCGCGCGGCATTGAGCAGGGCAGTTCGCTTCGGAGAGGGAGTTACGGTCATTGTCTTCTTACGCCGCCTTCTGCGCGCTCTTGGCGCGGATGCCGAGCAAATGGCTGATCGCGAACACGAGATCGGCGCGGTTCATGGTGTAGAAATGGAAGGTGTCGACGCCGCGCTTGGCCAGCTTCTGCACCTGGCCGGCTGCAACGGTCGCTGCCACCAGCTTGCGGGTCTCGGCGTCGTCGTCGAGGCCGTCGAATTTCTCCGCCAGCCAATTCGGCACGGAGGTGCCGGCGCGGGTGACGAAATTGCGGGCCTGCTTGAAGTTGTGCATGGGCATGATGCCGGGCACGATCGGGATGTCGATGCCCCGGGCACGGACGCGGTCGAGGTAGCGGAAGTAGAGGTCGTTATCGAAGAACACCTGCGTGATCGCGCGCGTCGCACCCGCATCGACCTTGGCCTTCAGCGTGTCGATGTCGGCGTCGAAGTCGCGCGCTTCAGGGTGCTTCTCGGGATAGGCGGACACGGACACTTCGATGTCGCCGTGCCGCTTCTTGATGCCCGCAACGAGGTCGGCAGAACTCTGGTAGCCGTCGGGATGGCTGGAATAGGGCGTGCCGATGCCGCCGGCGGGATCGCCGCGCAGGCCGACGATGTGGCGGACGCCGACCTCGTGATAGCGGTCGACGATCTCGTCGATCTCCCCGCGCGAGGCGCCGACGCAGGTCAAATGCGCGGCCGGCAGCAGCGCGGTTTCCTTGAGGATGCGGGTGATGGTCGAATGGGTGCGCTCGCGGGTCGAGCCGCCGGCCCCATAGGTCACGGAGACGAATTTCGGGTCGAGCGGGGCGAGCCGGTTGATGGTCTCCCAGAGATTGCGCTCCATCTCTTCCGTCTTGGGCGGAAAGAACTCGAAGGAGATCGCAGGCCGCTTCGAGGAGAGGTGCCCGGTTTGGAGGTGCCCGTCTTGCCCTTCGGCTCGGGCAGGCGTCGTCAGATCAGTCATCGCACCACTCACTCCAGGGGCTCGTCCGGCTTTCGGCGGCCGGCAGTCAGGTCTCGATTGGATGTGGGCAAGATAAGCCAAAGCGGTCGCACTCGACAGCCCATCGGTGATGGGAAGTGGCCCACTTTCACCGGTAACGGTGGAAATATTGAACGGATGAGGGTGTGAGGGGGAAGTGCGTAGATTTGACAAAATATTATATAAATCAATAAATTGCAGCTGTTTTGGCGGCGAGCAGGAGCAAATAAGGGGTGTGGGCAGTGTGAAGATGGTGTTGCTGCACCAAATCTTGTCCCATCACCTCAACCAGCCTTGCCGTGCGGGCTCGCTGCCTGCACACGCCAGACCTGCGCAGTCTGCCCATTGCCGCCGCGCCGGCCTTCACTACCTTAGCGCGCCATGATCCCGCTCTCAGTCCTCGACCTCTCCGTCGTCACCACAGGTACAAAACCCGCCGCGGCGCTGCGCAACAGCATCGATCTGGCGCGCCATGTCGATGGGCTTGGCTATGTCCGCTACTGGCTCGCCGAGCATCACAACCTCGCCTCGGTGGCGAGCCCGGCGCCCGACCTGATGATCGGGCAGATCGCGGCGGTGACGAAGCACATCCGCGTCGGCTCCGGCGGGGTGATGCTGCCCAACCACGCCCCGCTCGTGGTGGCCGAGCGCTTCAAGATGCTGGAGGCGCTGTTTCCCGGCCGCATCGATCTCGGTCTCGGCCGCGCCCCCGGCACCGACGGCGCGACCGCCTACGCACTGCGCAGCCGGCTCGACCGCCGCGAGGGCGACGACTTCCTGGAGCGGCTGCACGAACTGATTCTGTGGGAGACCCGCGAATTTCCCGCAGGGCACCCCTACAACAACGTGGTCGCGATGCCCGACGACACCAAGCTGCCGCCGATCTGGCTGCTCGGCTCCAGCGATTATTCCTCGGAGCTCGCCGCGCAGGTCGGCATGGGTTTCGCCTTCGCCCATCATTTCGCATCCCATGACGCGATCGATGCGATGGTGCATTACCGCAACCGTTTCCAGCCCTCGGCCTGGAGCGCGAGCCCGCGCGCGATCCTCGCCGTCGCCGTCATCACGGCCGACACGGATGAGGAGGCCGAAAAGCTCGCCACCTCGTTCGATCTCAACCGCCTGCGCCGCGACCGCGGGCAATATCTGCCGCTGCCGAGTGTCGAGGAGGCGCTGGCCTATCCCTATACGGACGCCGAGCGCATTTCGATCTCGCGCAACCGTTCGCGCCTCTTCGTCGGCAATCCGGCGACGGTGCAGAAGAAACTGCAGCCGTTGATCGATGCGAGCAAGCCGGACGAGTTGATGGTGATTACGGCCGTGTACGACCACGACGCGCGTAAGAAGTCGTATTCGCTGCTGGCGGAGGCGTTCGGGCTGAAAGCGGCCGCGTAAAGCTCTCGTGCCCCGGACGCGGCGCAGCGCGAAGCGGTGCGCTGCAGAGCCGGGGCCCATCGCGCTCCGGGTATCGTGGCCCCTGGGTCGCCGGCTCGCGCTTCGCGCGTCCAGGACACGCAATCAATCCTGTTGCGTTTCGCTGAACGTCGCGCGGAAGGGGTGTCCCGGATACACGCCGACGATGCGGAATTCGCGCGAGAAGAATTTCAGCTCCTCGATCGCGAACGCCAGTCCCTTGTCTTCAGGGTGGCCGTCGACGTCCGCATAAAACTGCGTGGCGAAGAAATTGCCGTCGACCATGTAGCTTTCGAGCTTGGTCATGTTGACGCCGTTGGTGGCAAAGCCGCCGAGCGCCTTGTAGAGCGCGGCCGGCAAGTTGCGCACGCGAAATACAAAAGTCGTGACCAGCGGCCCCGAGCCCTGCGTCGCCCATTTCGGCTCGCGCGCCAGCACCACGAAGCGCGTGGTGTTGTGCGCCTCGTCCTCGATGTCCTCGGCCAGGATGTCGAGGCCGTAGATCTTTGCCGCAAGCCGCGAGGCGATCGCGGCAACGGCCTTGTCGTTGCGCTCGGAAATGTCGCGGGCGCTGCCGGCGGTGTCGGCGTGCACGATCGGCTTGATGCCGAGCTTGCGGATGATGCGCCGGCACTGGCCGAGCGCATGCACGTGGCTCTCGACGCTCTTGATGTCCTCGAGCTTGGTCCCCTTCACCGCCATCAGCTGATGGCGGACCGGTAGAAACCATTCGCCGATGATGAAGAGGCCGGAGGCCGGCAGCAGATGATGGATGTCGGCGACGCGCCCCGCGACCGAATTCTCGATCGGGATCATGCCGAGATCGGCCTCGCCCGACGAGATCGCCGACAGCGCGTCCTCGAAGGTGGCGCAGGGCATCGGCTCGGCGTCGGGATAGGCCTCGACGATGGCGATGTGGGAATTTGCCCCAGGTTCGCCCTGGAATGCGATTTTCAGCTTGCTCATGATCGGCCTTGTAACAGCGGCTCAGGATTTGGAAAGGATGCTGCGGGCGGTCTCGAGGTCCGCCGGCGTATCGACCCCGCGGGGCACGGTGTCGACGATGGTGAAGTCGATCCGCATCCCGGCCTCCAGCGCCCGGAGCTGCTCGAGCTTCTCCTGCAATTCCAGCGGGGATGGCGGCAGCGAGACGTAGCGTTCCAGCGCGGCGCGGCGATAGGCGTAGAGGCCGATATGGTGGTAGCGCGGTCCGTCGCCGGTCGGAGCGGTCGCGCGGGTGAAATAAAGTGCGCGCATGCGTTTCCCGCCGAGCGAGGTTCCGATCGCCTTTACCACGCTCGGCGCGAGGTCCTCCTCCTCGGTATGGATCTGCGAGGCCAGTGTCGCGATGTCCACGGCCGGATCTTGCAGCGGCGACAGCACCTCGCGGATGTTGTCGATCGTGATGGTCGGGAAATCGCCCTGGAGATTGACCACGATCTCGGCCTTGCCTGAGGGATCGAGCTTCTGCATCGCCTCGTGGATGCGGTCCGAGCCAGAGGGGTGCTCCGGGCGGGTCATCACGGCTTCGCCGCCATGGGCGGTGACCACGGAGGCGATCTCGTCCGTATCGGTCGCGACCGCGACCCGGCCGATGCCGGCGGCCTCTGCCCGCCGCATCACGTGCACAATCATCGGCAGGCCCGCGATGTCTGCGAGCGGCTTGCCGGGCAGGCGGGTGGCGGCCATGCGGGCCGGGATCAGCACCAGGATGCGGGGATCGATCATCGGGTCAAGGGCCTGGAAACGAGAGGTTTTCCGCGTCGAGAAATGGGGTGGGGACGGGCTGAAAGCCGGGTCGCTTATACGGGTTGCCAGACCCCGGGCAAACCGATATCTCAATGGCAAAACTCGGGGAAACAACAAGGAACGTTTGATTCTCCCGAGGCTCGTCCTGGCGGCCGCTCGGCCGCTATTTCCTTACTGTGGTGTGGGGCCTGGCCGGAAATGGACTCTTTCGAACTCAATAAGATTCTCGGTGCCGTGCTGGGCACCTGTCTCATCCTGCTGGTGACGAGCTTCGCCGCCCAGGCGCTGTTCACGCCGAAGCCGCTGGCGAAGCCTGGTTTCGAGATTGCCGTGAAGGAAGATGCTGGCCACGGCAAGGAAGGTGGCGCCGCTGCTGCGCCCTCCGAGCCGATCGAAAAGCTGCTCCAGACCGCTTCCGTCGAAAAGGGCGCTTCGGCTGCCAAGAAGTGCGGCGCCTGCCACACCTTCGAGAAGGGAGGCCCGAATCGCGTCGGTCCGAACCTCTATGGCGTCGTCGGCGAAGCCAGGGGCGAGGGCCGCAACGGCTTCAACTTCTCGGCCGCCATGAAGGCCAAGGGCGGCACCTGGTCGTTCGACGACCTCAACAAGTTCATTGCCAACCCGAAGGGCTTCATCCCGGGCACCGCGATGGGCTTCGCCGGCATCCCGAAGGACTCCGAGCGCGCCGACGTCATCGCCTATCTGAATTCGCTGTCAGAGCATCCTCAGCCGATCCCGACGGCGTCGAAGTAAGGCCGTCAAAAACCGATCTTGAATGTGCGGCCAGGCTGAAAAGCCTGGCCGTTCGCTTATCCGGGCCTCGCGGTGAGTTTATCGGGGCGTTTGGCCGCATCCGACAGGCCGCCCGGGCTTCCAACATGAGGAAAAAGCAACATATTCCGTCGAAACCTCGCCTATATTGAGCACTTAAAGGGGTAACCTCCTTCAAGACCAGGAATGTTGATTTGGCCATTACCCGACGCGATCTCCTGCTCACCGGCACTGCCGCCGTAGCGCTCCCCGCCCTCGGTTCCGTAGGGGGCCTTCCCGTCATCAGCACGGCCGCGGCGCAATCCGCCAGTGAGGCGCCCTGGCGGCACGCGCTGTCGCTGTTCGGACAGGTCAAATATCCCGCCGACTTCAAGCGCTTCGATTACGTCAATCCGGAAGCGCCCAAAGGCGGTGTCGCGCGCCAGATCGCCGTCGGCACTTTCGATAATTTCAATATCGTAGTGGCGGGAGTGAAGGGGCAGGTCGCCGGTGCCGTCGCGTTCATCTACGAATCCCTCACGACGCCGTCGCTCGACGAAGTCTCGACCGAATACGGCGCGCTGGCCGAGGCCGTCAGCCACCCGGCCGACTTTTCCTTCGTCACCTATCGTTTGCGGCCGCAGGCCAAATGGCATGACGGCAAGCCGGTCACTGCGGACGACGTGATCTTCTCGCTGGATGCCTTCAAGAAGCATCACCCGATGTACTCGGCCTATTACAGCCATGTGGTGAAGGCCGAGAAGGTCGGTGAGCGCGAGGTGAAGTTCGTGTTCGACGCACCGGGCAACCGCGAGCTGCCGCAGATCGTCGGGCAGCTCACGGTTTTGCCGAAGCATTGGTGGGAGGGGACCGACGCGCAGGGCCGTAAGCGCGATGTCTCCGCGACCACGCTCGAAACACCGCTCGGTTCCGGCCCCTACAAGGTCAAGGAATTCGTGGCGGGACGGTCGATCGCGCTGGAGCGCGTCAAGGATTATTGGGGGCGCGATTTCGCCACCAATGTGGGCCGCAACAATTTCGACGAGATGCGCTACGAGTATTTCCGCGATGCCACCGTGGCGATCGAGGCTTTCAAGGCCGATCAGGTGGACTGGCGCACCGAGAACAGTGCGAAGAACTGGGCGACAGCCTACGACTTCCCGGCCGTGACCGAAAAGCGGGTGATCCTCGAGGAGTTCGCCAATCRCAGCTCGGGTGTGATGCAGGCTTTCGTGCCGAACCTGCGCCGCGCCAAATTCAAAGATCCTCGCGTCCGTCGCGCGCTCAACTATGCGTTCGACTTCGAGGAGATGAACAAGCAGATCTTCTACGGTCAGTACAAGCGCGTCAGCAGCTATTTCGACGGTATCGACGAGCTCATGGCGACCGGGTTGCCGCAAGGCAAGGAGCTCGAGATCCTCGAGACCGTCCGCGCCGAGGTCCCGCCGGAAGTGTTCACGACGCCCTACACCAATCCGGTCGGCGGCAGTCCGGAAGCCGTGCGCGACAATCTTCGCGAGGCGCTGCGCCTGTTCAAGGAGGCCGGTTACGAGGTGCGCGACCGCAAGCTGGTCGACGTCAAGACCGGTGCGCAGTTCACCCTGGAGCTGCTGAATCAGGATCCGAGCTTCGAGCGGGTCACGCTATTCTACAAGCCGTCTCTGGAACGGCTCGGCATCGCGGTCAGCGTGCGCACGGTCGACCCGACTCAATACGAGAACAGGACTCGGGACTGGGATTTCGACGTCGTCACCAACTCATGGGGCGAGTCGCAGTCGCCCGGCAACGAGCAGCGCGAGTTCTGGTCGTCCAAGACGGCCGACATCGCGGGGTCGCGCAATATTGCCGGCATCAAGAATCCGGCGGTCGACAAGCTGATCGAGCGGCTGATCTACGCCACGGGTCGCGACGATCTCGTCGCGGCAACCAAAGCGCTCGACCGCGTGCTGCTGTGGAATAACTACGTCGTTCCGCAATGGACCTATTCGAAGATCCGCACCGCGCGCTGGGATCGCTTCGGCCGGCCGGCGGAATTGCCCAAATACGGTCAGTCCGGCTTCCCGTTCATCTGGTGGTACGACGCAGACAAGGCGGCACGGATCGCAAAGAAGTCGTGAAGGACATCCCCCGCATGACGCAGATGTCACGCCGCCATGTGCTGGTCTTGGGTGTCGGCGGCACTCTCGGTGCGTCCCTCGGCGCGCTGACGTTGCCCGGCGCGCGCGCATCCGAAGCGGGGACCGAGGCGCACGGCATCTCGGCGTTCGGCGATCTCAAATATTCCGCCGACTTCCACCATTTCGACTACGTCAATCTCGATGCGCCGAAGGGCGGCATGTTCTCGCTCATTCCGTCGGTGCGCGCCTACAACCAGTCCTACCAGACCTTCAACTCGCTCAACGCCTTCATCCTGAAGGGTGACGGCGCGCAAGGCATGGACATGACGTTTGTGCCGCTGATGGCGCGTGCAAATGACGAGCCTGACGGAATGTACGGCCTTGCCGCCAAATCCGTGCGAATATCGCCTGATAGGCTGGTCTATCGCTTCACCATGCGGCCCGAGGCGAAATTCCACGACGGCAGCAAGCTCACCGCCCACGACGCGGCGTTTTCGCTGACATCGCTGAAGACCAAGGGACATCCGCTGATCATCGTGCAGATGCGCGACATGGTCAGTGCGGAAGCGATCGACGACGCGACGCTCGTTGTGACCTTCGCCAAGGGGCGCGCCCGCGACGTGCCGCTTTATGTCGCGAGCCTGCCGATCTTCTCGAAAACGTATTATGCGTCGCGCGCCTTCGACGAAACGTCACTCGATATCCCGCTCGGCTCTGGCCCGTACAAGGTCGGCAAGTTCGAGGTCAACCGCTATATCGAGTATGAGCGCGTCAAGGACTGGTGGGCCGCCGACCTGCCGGTTTGCCGCGGCAGCTACAATTTCGACGTCGTGCGCTATGAATTCTATCGGGATCGCGATGTCGCGTTCGAGGGGTTCACCGGCAAGAACTATCTTTATCGGGAGGAATTCACCTCGCGCATCTGGGCGACGCGCTACGACTTTCCGGCGGTGAAGGACGGGCGCGTCAAGATGGAGGTGGTCCCCGACGACACGCCGTCCGGTGCACAGGGCTGGTTCATCAACACGCGACGCGACAAGTTCAAAGATCCGCGCGTGCGCGAGGCCTTGATCAATGCCTTCGACTTCGAATGGACCAACAAGACCATCATGTACGGCGCCTATGCCCGCACGGTGTCGCCGTTCCAGAACTCGGACCTCATGGCAAGCAACGGGCCTCCGTCGCCGGAAGAGCTGAAGCTGCTGGAGCCGTTTCGCGGCCAGGTGCCCGACGAAGTGTTCGCCGCACCGTTCGCGCCTCCGATCTCGGACGGCTCTGGCCAAGATCGCAGCTTGTTGCGCAAGGCTCAGCAACTTCTGACCGAGGCTGGCATGCCGATCAAGGATGGCAAGCGGGTGCTGCCGAATGGTGAGGTCTTCAGGATCGAGTTCCTGCTGGACGAGCCTTCGTTCCAGCCGCACCACGCGCCCTACATCAAGAACCTGGGCACGCTCGGTATCGAAGCGAGCGTGCGCCTCGTCGATGCCGTGCAACACAAGGCGCGCCAGGAAGATTTCGACTTTGACATGACGATCCAGCGTTTCAGCATGTCGGCGACGCCGGGCGACGCGATGCGATCGTTCTTCTCCTCTCAGGTCGCGGCAACCAAGGGCTCGTACAATCTTGCGGGCGTCGCCAGCCCGGCGATCGATGCCATGATCGAGAAGATCATGGCGGCCGACAACCGCGAGGATTTGACCGTCGCCTGCCGCGCCTTCGACCGCCTGTTTCGCGCCGGCCGTTACTGGGTGCCTCAATGGTATAACAAGACGCACCGGCTCGCTTATTGGGACCAATTCGCTCATCCGCAGAAGCTGCCACGTTACGCCAACGGCGTCGGCGCTCCCGAAATCTGGTGGCACGATAATGCCAAGGCGGCCAAGCTCGAGCAGGCGAAATAATCATGAGCGCCTATATCGCCCGCCGCATCCTCCTGATGATCCCGACCCTGCTCGGGATCCTCTTCGTCTCCTTCGTCGTCGTGCAATTCGCGCCGGGCGGCCCGGTCGAGCGCGTCATCGCGCAGCTCTCGGGCGCCGACACCGGCGGCAGCTCGCGCATCTCGGGCGGCGGTGATTTCGCTCAGCGCGCGCCCGGTCAGCTGGGCGCTGGTGGCGACGCCATCAATTCGAAATATCGCGGCGCGCAGGGCCTGGACCCTGACTTCATCAAGAAGCTGGAGAAGCAATTCGGCTTCGACAAGCCGGCCCCCGAACGCTTCGCACTGATGGTGTGGAATTTCGCCCGCTTCGATTTCGGCAACAGCTATTTTCGCGATGTCAGCGTGCTCCAGCTGATCAAGGAAAAGCTCCCGGTCTCGATCTCGCTTGGCATCTGGCTGACGCTCTTGACCTACCTGATCTCGATTCCGCTCGGCATCCGCAAGGCGGTCAAGGACGGAACGCGCTTCGACACCTGGACGTCGAGCGTACTCGTGCTCGGCTACGCGATTCCCGGCTTCCTGTTCGCGATCCTCCTGATCATCCTGTTCGCCGGAGGCTCGTTCTTCAACTGGTTCCCATTGCGCGGACTGACGTCGGACGGCTGGTCGCAATTTCCCTGGTACTGGAAGATCATCGATTACTTCTGGCATTTGACGCTGCCGCTGATCGCCATGGGGCTCGGCGCGTTCACCACCATGACGTTCCTGACCAAGAACTCGTTTCTGGACGAGATCCGCAAGCAATACGTGATGACCGCGCGCGCAAAGGGCTGCAGCGAGAATCGGGTGCTCTATGGCCACGTCTTCCGCAACGCGATGCTCATCGTGATCGCGGGCTTTCCCAGCACCTTCATTCACGCTTTCTTCTCGGGCTCGCTTCTGATCGAGACCATCTTCTCACTGGATGGGCTCGGACTGCTCAGTTTCGAGAGCGTTCTCAACCGCGACTATCCCGTGGTGTTCGGCACGCTCTTCATCTTTTCGCTCGTCGGCCTCGTGATCAACCTCATCTCTGACCTGACCTACATGTGGATCGATCCGCGGATCGATTTCGAGGCACGGGAGGTCTGATGACACTGACCGCCCCGACCCCGATCGAAACCACCGCAAAGTCGCCGCTCGGCGATGCCGTGCCGATCACGCGCAAGCCGTTCGTGCCATCGCCGCTCAACCGGCGGCGCTGGCAGAATTTTAGGGCGAACCGGCGAGGTTACTGGTCGTTCTGGATCTTCATGATCCTGTTCGTGGTGTCGCTGTTTGCCGAGCTGATTGCCAATGACCGGCCGTTCCTGATCAAGTACGACGGCCATCTCTACTGGCCGGCCTTCGTCACCTATTCCGAGACGACCTTCGGCGGCGACTTCGAAACGGCGGCCGACTACCGCGATCCCTATTTGCAGAAGCTGATCAAGGACAAGGGCGGCAGCATCGTCTGGCCGCTGATCCGCTATTCCTACGACACACACAATCTCGATCTGCCGACGCCGGCGCCGTCGCCGCCGACCTGGATGTTGACGGAGGCGCAGTGCAAGCCTGTCGTCGAGAAGAAGGGCCTCAAGAGCTGCAGGGACCTCGAATACAACTGGCTCGGCACCGATGATCAGGGTCGCGACGTGGTTGCGCGCCTGATCTACGGTTTCCGCATCTCGGTGCTGTTCGGCCTGTGCTTGACCATTGTCTCCTCGGTTGTCGGCATCGCTGCCGGCGCGGTGCAGGGCTATTTCGGCGGCTGGGTCGATCTGCTGTTCCAGCGTTTCATCGAGATATGGACTGCGATCCCTTCGCTCTACCTCCTGCTGATCCTCTCGTCGGTGCTCGTGCCCGGCTTCTTCGTGCTGCTCGGCATCCTGCTCCTGTTTTCCTGGGTGTCGCTGGTCGGGCTCGTGCGCGCGGAATTCCTGCGCGGGCGCAATTTCGAGTACATCCAGGCCGCGCGTGCCCTTGGCGTGTCGAACGCCGTGATCATGTTCAAGCATTTGCTGCCGAACGCGATGGTCGCGACGATGACGTTCCTTCCGTTCATCGTCTCCTCGTCGGTCATGACGCTCACGGCCCTCGATTTCCTCGGCTTCGGACTGCCGCCCGGCTCGCCGTCGCTCGGCGAACTGCTGTCGCAGGGCAAGTCCAACGTGCAGGCGCCCTGGCTCGGCTTCTCCGGCTTCTTCTCGGTCGCGATCATGCTGTCGCTCTTGATCTTCATCGGCGAAGCCGTGCGCGACGCCTTCGATCCGCGCAAGACGTTCAAGTGAGGGCGTGATGGACGCGATCAACCAGCCCCTGCTTGCCGTCCGCGACCTCTCGGTGGCCTTCCACCAGGGCGGCGCCACGACGCTCGCGGTCGACAAGGTCTCGTTCCAGATCAAGCGCGGCGAATGCGTCGCGCTGGTCGGCGAGTCCGGTTCCGGCAAGTCTGTCAGCGCGCTCTCGATCCTGAAGCTCCTGCCCTATCCGAATGCCTCGCATCCCTCGGGCAGCATCCGCTTCAAGGGGCGGGAGCTGATCGACCAGTCGGAGCGTGAGATGCGCGAGATTCGCGGCAGCGATATCTCTATCATCTTCCAGGAGCCGATGACCTCGCTCAATCCGCTGCACACGATCGAGGCGCAGATCGGCGAGATCATCCAGCTCCACAATCCGACCAGCAATGCCGAGGCGCGCAAGCGGACGCTGGAACTGCTGACGCAGGTTGGCATCCCCGAGCCCGAAACGCGGCTCAACAGCTATCCGCACCAGCTCTCCGGCGGCCAGCGTCAGCGCGTCATGATCGCGATGGCGCTTGCCAACGAGCCGGACCTCTTGATCGCGGACGAGCCGACCACGGCGCTCGACGTCACCGTGCAGGCGCAGATCCTGGCGCTGCTCGCCGAGATCCGCTCCCGGCTCGGCATGAGCCTGCTCTTCATCACCCACGATCTCGGCATCGTGCGCCGCATCGCCGACCATGTCTGTGTCATGAAGGGTGGCGAGATCGTCGAGCAGGGGCCGGTCGAGCAGGTCTTCAGGACCCCGAACCATCCCTATACGCGCGACCTGCTCGCGGCGGAGCCGAAGCCCGATCCGGCGCCGCCGCAGCCGAATGCACCGGTGGTGATGTCCGCCGATGATTTGAAGGTCTGGTTTCCGATCAAGCGTGGCTTGATGCGCAAGACGGTTGGCCACATCAAGGCGGTCGATGGCGTCAGCATTGCCGTACGCAAGGGCGAGACGCTCGGCGTCGTCGGCGAGTCCGGCTCGGGCAAGACCACGCTCGGGCTGGCGCTGATGCGGCTGATCTCCTCCAATGGCCGCATCGTGTTCCTCGGCAAGGACATCCAGGGCCTGCGCTTCAAGGAGATGCGACCGTTCCGGCGCGACATGCAGATCGTGTTCCAGGATCCGTTCGGCTCGCTCAGCCCGCGCATGTCGGTTGCCGACATCGTCGCCGAGGGCCTCACCGTGCACCAGCCAAAGCTGTCGCGCGAGGAGCGTGAGGAGCGCGTCGTCAAGGCGCTCGAGGACGTCGGGTTGAAGGCGGACACCCGCTATCGCTATCCGCATGAATTTTCCGGCGGCCAGCGCCAGCGCATCAGCATCGCGCGCGCGGTGGTGCTGGAGCCGGATTTCGTCGTGCTGGACGAGCCGACCAGCGCACTCGACATGCTGATTCAAGCGCAGATGGTCGACCTCTTGCGGGAACTCCAGCGCAGGCGCGATCTCACCTACATGTTCATCTCGCACGATTTGCGCGTCGTCGCCTCGCTCGCCAGCCATCTCATCGTGATGCGCGGGGGGAAGGTGGTCGAGGAGGGACAGGCCGCCGAGCTGTTCAAGAACCCGAAGACGGATTACACGCGTGCGCTGTTCGCGGCGGCGTTCCGGCTGGAGACGGCGGGGAACGGGGCGGTGGCGACGTAGTCTTCAGTCGGATGGGTAGAGCGAAGCGAAACCCATCGCATCGCGGCGCGTGGTGAGAATGATGGGTTTCGCTGCGCTCTACCCATCCCACGAAGTCGCCCTAGAGCCGCTTGATCGCGATGATTTCGCTGCCTGCCGCCTTGATCCGCGCGATCGCCGGTTCGGTCGCCTCGATCACAGTTGCCATGTGATGCGCGTTGGCGTGAACCATGGTGCCGCCGTCGCGGACGATGGCGACGTGGCCCTTCCAGAAGATCAGGTCGCCGCGCTGCAGCTTGGTCCGCTCATGCGTCTCCAGCGCGCGGCCGAGCCCTGCCTGCTGCATGTCGCTGTCACGCGGGCAGCCGATGCCCGCTGTTGTCAGTGAAACCTGCACGAGGCCGGAGCAGTCGATGCCGAGGCTGCTCTTGCCGCCCCAGAGATAGGGCGTGCCGACGAAGCGCTCGGCGACCGCGACGAAGTCCGGCTCGCGATGACCGAGCGGGGCGAGATGGGCCTTCGGCAGATATTGTCCGTCGCGCGTCACGGCGAAGCTGCCGTCCTCGCGCACCACCGCAATCTTCGAGCCCAGCGCGAGCGTGCCGGCCGGCGGCAGCTTGATCGAGGGACCGGGGAAGGCGAATGTCCGGAGCGCGCTCACCTTGTGGGTCGGCGCGGCGGCCGGCTTCATCAGCGCCGCATCAGGCAGCCAGCCGACATAACCATCGCCGCCAAGCTGGCCCCAGGCCCAGCCCTCGCCATTGCGATCGTAGACCGTGACGCGCTCGCCGCGCAGCGCCTCCGTCATCAGCATCGCGTTCGACGACGGCTGCTCGCGCACGGGCGCGATCGGATCGAATACCTCGAATTCCTCGCCCGTGACGAAGCGGTCCGCTTGCACCTTGCCTTCGAGATATTTCGCGGCGATGTCGCCGCGCGCCGGTGTCAGCCGCGGATCGTGTGCTGGATCATGCATAGCGCTCGCTCAGCAATGTGTAGATGGCGCGCGCGGCCTGGCATTCGCCGCCTTCGGGCCGCGCTGGCTTCGCCGACGGGGTCCAGCCGTAAATATCCACATGAAGCCAGCTCTTTGCCTGCTCGACGAACCGTTGCAGGAACAGCGCGCAGGTGATCGAGCCGGCAAAGCCGCCGGACGGTGCGTTGGTGATGGTAGCGGTCTTGGAGTCCAGCCACGCATCGTAAGGCGGCCACAGCGGCATGCGCCACAACGGATCGTTCTCCTTCGCCGCGCACCGCGCGACGTCGGCGGCCAGCGTCTCATCATTGGTGTAAAAGGGCGGTAAATCCGGCCCCAGCGCGACGCGCGCCGCGCCGGTCAGCGTGCCCAAATCGATCAGAAGGTCCGGCTTTTCCTCGTCGGCCAGCGCCAGCGCGTCGGCGAGCACGAGCCGGCCCTCCGCGTCGGTGTTGCCGATCTCGACCGTGATGCCCTTGCGCGAGGTGAAGATGTCGAGCGGCCGGAAGGCATTGCTGGAGACGGCATTTTCGACCGCTGGAATCAGCACGCGCAGGCGGACCTTGAGCTTCGCATCCATCACCATGCGCGCGAGCGCCAGGACGTTGGCGGCGCCGCCCATGTCCTTCTTCATGATCAGCATGCCGCTCGACGGCTTGAGGTCGAGCCCGCCGGTGTCGAAGCAGACGCCCTTGCCGACCAGCGTCACCTTGGGATGATCAGGATCGCCCCAGCCGATGTCGATCAGCCGCGGCGCGCGGTCCGAGGCCATGCCGACGGCGTGGATCAGTGGAAAATTCGTCTTCAGGTCCTCGCCGATGGTGCAGGCAAAGCTCGCACCGAATTCCGTGGCGAGCGCTTGCGCGGCCGCAGCGAGCTCTTCCGGGCCCATGTCGTTGGACGGCGTGTTGATGAGGTCGCGCGCCAGCATCGCGGCGTCCGCCATGCGATTGATCTCGGCCGCGTCCACGCCATCGGGCGGTACCAGTCGGACGGCGGGGCGGTCAGCCTTGCGGTATCGGGCGAAGCGATAGCTGCCGAGTGCAAAGGCGAGCGACGCCAGCCGCGTATCGTGCGGCGCATTGGCAAAGCGATAGATGCCCGGCGGCAGCAGGCCGGGCAGGGCGCCCGGCCGGAACAGGTCGCGCGATCTCGCGCCCTCGTCCTCGAGTCCGAACAGCACCTGCGCGATCGCGCCGTCCGGCGCGGGCAGCGCGAGATAGCCGCCCGGCTTGGCGGCAAAGGCGCTCGCGGTGGCGAACTGGCGCTGCACCGGCGGCAGCGTCTCTGCGACCTGATCCCAGCTCGACTTGGTGACGAAGGTGATCGGGATGGCGGTGGGCGATGTCTCGAAGACAGAAGGCATTGGCGGGTCCGGATCGTCGGATCAAGCGGGTCATGCGAACGGACGAGACTTCGCAGAGTTTCGCCGTGGCTGCAATCGGCTTTGCTGTCACCGTTCAGCGACCCGCTACTCGCCGCCAGGGGCCCATGCTAGGTTCCGGCAACGGCCGCCGGATCGACTGGGAAAAGTGTGCAGGAGATGACCGGCGGCCGAAGACGAGGCCTGCCGGGAGGAAACTGCAATGGAATTTGTGTGGAGCGTGGTCACATTCATCGGCCAGGCCGTCGAGGCGATTTTTGGTTATGTCGAGCATCATCACTGGATCTTCGCATTCCTTGCCGGCGGCTACGTCTTCTATCTCCACGACCGCTCCGTCCACGCGCGGTTCGATGCGCTCGACAAGCGCATCGACGAAATCCGCAAGCGGCTTGCCATCGAATATTGATCGGGTGAGCGAAACCATCGCCGGGCGGATCTCGTATCCATGCTGAGAACTGCCGTTCACGAGAGCGCGGCCGCGGGGCTTTACTAGCGCCGCGGTTGTGGCATTATTGATGGATATTTTAGATTGTGCCGCGCGGTTCTGCTGAACGCAACAACGCGGCGGGCCGGCTTGATATCCGGCCAAACCTGTTCGTCGAAAGCATTGTTCTCATCGTTTGGGCGGCGCAGCATTCGCAAATGAGCGGCGCAAAATGGATAGAGCGTTCGTTATTGCGCAGATTTCCGACCTGCATCTGGACGGGTCAGGCCGGCTGCTGGCGACGACCGAGGCGCTCAGTGCCGCAATCCGTGAGGCGATGGCGGATTTCGCGGACGTTCCCGATCGCATTCTGCTGATTACGGGTGACCTCGTGGACGACCCGACGCCGCGCGCGCTGGACGAAGCGCTCGCCGTCATCGCGTCCTTCCGGCAGACCGGGCTGTTCACCGACATCCAGGCGGTCGCGGGCAATCACGACGTCAAGCGCCCGAGCAAGCGCGCAGGCCGCCACGACGTCTATGATTATTTGCATCTGCCGCGGAGCTCCAAGAGCGTCTATTACCGCCAGGCCGGCCTCGATCTGGTGCTGCTGGACTCCAACCGCGCGAGCCTCTCGACGCTCGCGAGCGGCAATATCGACGAGAGCGCCTACAGCGCGCTTGTCGCGGATTCCGCCCGGTTGAGCGTCGAGCTCGCGGGCAGCATGGGATCCGCGGGACGCGCCGACTATGCCGAGCCGGCGGAAAACCTGGTGCGCGTGCTGGCGTTGCATCATCATCCGCTGCCGCAGGCGACCGGCGAAGGAAAGCGGTTTCTCGGCGTGCCCGACGAACCGCTGATGTATCTCGCGGCGCCCGCAACTTTCCTCGAAGCGGCGACGTCGCTCAACGTCAATCTGGTCCTGCACGGACACCGGCATGTCGAGGGGCTCACCCGCTATTCGATTCCGGATCCGCGTGCCACGCGGAGCGAAAGCGGCGAAGCCTTCTGGCGTACGATCTACGTGCTCTCCTGTCCGTCCTCGACCGGGCAGGCCGGTGACGATGCCGGCTTCAACATCATTCATTTTGGCGCATCGTCCCAGGCCGGCCGCACGGAGCACCAGTTCGCGATCACGCGCTATTCGCGGCCGCGCAACGACGGCACCTTCGGGCTGCTCGACTCGAACCTGCCGGACGGCGTCATCAGGTTGCCGGCAGGACGGGATTTTTCGCGTGATCCCGCCGTCCAGTCGGCCATCGAGATCGCCTCATGTGCGATGCTGAAGCGTGATCAAGTCGCCGCACAGGCTCGCCGGCTCCTGATGCGCCGCGCTTTCTATGCCGACGGCGAGGTGGACTGGCCGAGCGCGCTCCACGCCTATCTCGTGACCTCATGGGCCTGGGCCGATATCGAGGGCAAGTTCGCGAGATCGGAGCGTAGAGATGACGCCGAGGCGCTGGCCGCGGTGAAGTTGTTGCTGCGCCGCTTGATCGAGCACTGCGCCGACGTGCTCGGCATTGACGATGTTCAGCTCGACGAGCTGCTTGCGAAGCGGCTGGTCAACCGCGACGACTTCCGGCGCGAATGGCCCGGGATGCCGAGCGCGGGCGTCGATGTTTCTCAGTCGCGGCGGCGGCTGCAATTGCTGCTGCACGACCTGAACGAGCCGGTGAGGGTGCTCGGTCTCGATCTGGCACTCGGTGGCGAGCCGCCGCCGCAGACACCGCCGTGAGGGGCAGCTAGGCTGACGTTAACCCGCCGTTAGGGTTAACAGTCTATTGCTGGCGCGTTCGGCTCGATCAATCGGCTCGTGAGTCAAAAGCGTCATGCGTCAACGGTTCAGTCTTGCCCGGCTTCTCGCGTCCACTTCGCTGGTGGCGGCAGTGGCCATGGGTCTCGGCGGCTGCACCGCCATGTCGAAACTCTCCGACGTCACGGGCTCTGTCGGGCCGCGGACGGAAGCCGCCCCCGCCGATCCCGCGCGCGCCGTCGACGTCTATGGCGAGCGCTACCGTGCCAATCCCAAGGACGCCGACGCGGCGCTCGGCTACGGCCAGGCCTTGCGCGCCAACGGCCAGCGCGCCCAGGCCGCCGCCGTGCTCGAGCAGGCGACCATCGCCAATCCCGGCAACAAGGCGCTGCTCGCGCAGTATGGCCGCGCGCTCGCCGACAACGGCAATTTTCAGCAGGCCTTCGACGTGCTGTCGAAGGCGCACTCGCCCGACAATCCGGACTGGCGCCTGCTCTCGGTGCAGGGCACCGCGCTCGATCAGATGGGCCGCCACGAGGAGGCGCGTTCCTATTATGCGAGCGCGCTGAGGATCGCGCCGGGCGATCCCGGCGTGCTCTCCAATCTCGGCCTGTCCTACATGTTGTCGAAGGACCTGCCGAAGGCCGAAGAGGCGTTGCGGCAGGCCTACGCCTCGCCGCGCGCCAGTACCCGGGTGCGGCAGAATCTCGGCCTCGTCATCGGTCTCCAGGGCCGTTTCGCCGAAGCCGAGACGATCGTGAAGGCCGACCTGCCGCCCGACCAGGCCGCGGCCAATGTCGCTTACCTCAAGGAAATGCTGAGCCGCAGCGACRCTCCGCGCGGTGCACCGAAGCGGACGCCGGTCGCCTCGCTCAGCCAGCCCGACTGATCAGAGCCTGATCTTGCAATCCTGAAGCTGGCGGCGGACCGAGCGCGGTCCGCGTCTCGACGTCAGTGCAGCTCGCTGATCTTGATGCCGGTCGGTCCGAGAATGACGACGAACAGCACCGGCAGGAAGAACAGGATCATCGGCACCGTCAACTTCGGCGGCAGCGCGGCGGCCTTCTTCTCGGCCTCGTTCATGCGCATGTCGCGGTTTTCCTGGGCCATGACGCGCAAGGAATGCCCGAGCGGGGTGCCGTAGCGCTCCGCCTGCTGAAGCGCGAGACACACCGACTTGACGCCCTCGAGCCCGGTGCGCCGCGCCAGGTTCTCATAGGCGACCTTGCGATCCTGCAAATAGGACAGCTCGGCCGTGGTCAGGGTGAACTCCTCGGACAGCGCGATCGACTGGCCAACGATTTCGGTAGCGACCTTCCGGAACGCCATTTCGACCGACATGCCGGATTCGATACAGATCAGGAGCAGGTCGAGCGCATCGGGGAAGGCGCGCTTGATCGATAGCTGGCGCTTGGAGATCGCATTCTTGAGGAACAGCATGGGCGCCTGAAGGCCGAGATAGGCCGCGCCGATGCAGATGCCGATCTTGATTGGCATCGACTGCTGCATATGCGCGATCAGGAACACGTAGATGATCGAGCCGACGAACAGCACGAGCGGAGCCACCATGCGGGCGAAGAGGAAGGTGATGTAGGGCGCCTGGCCGCGATAGCCCGCCATGATGAGCTTGTCGCGCGCGGCTTCCTGCGCGAGCCATTTGGTGAGGTTGAAGTCCTCGACGACCCGGGAGACGACTTGCTTCGGCGTTTGGCGCAGCGAGACCTTCTCGCTCTTGTTGAGGCGCTCGCGCTCGCGCTGGCGGATGCGCTCGCGCTCACTCGCCACCGCCTTCATGCGCTTGGCGAGGCCTTCGCCGGCGAAAAGCGGCATCACCAGCGTATAGACGGTGGCGCTGGCGGCGATGGCCGCCAGCAGCATGGTCATGAAGCGGACATCATGCAGTTTCGAAACGAGGAATTCGACCATACGGCACCGTTAGAAATCGAAATTGATCATCTTCTTCATCACCATGATGCCAATCGACATCCAGACGACGCAGCCGACCAGCATGAGCTGGCCGGTCGGATGGGTCCAAAGCAGCGAGATGTAGTGCGGAGTCGTGAGATAGACGAGGAACATCACGATCGGCGGCAGCGAGCCGATGATGCCGGCCGAGGCCTTGGCCTCCATCGACATCGCCTGGATCTTTTCCTTCATCTTCTTGCGGTCGCGCAGCACCTTGGAGAGGTTGCCGAGCGCTTCGGAGAGGTTGCCGCCAGATTTTTGCTGGATCGAGATGACGATGCCGAAGAAGTTGGCTTCCGGCAGCGGCATGCGCTCGTAGAGACGCGAGCAGGCCTCGCCGAGCGGCATGCCGATCGCCTGGGTCTCGATGATGGCCAGGAACTCGCTGCGCAGCGGCTCAGGCGAGTCGGCGGCGACGACCTTGATCGATTCGAACAGTGGCAGGCCCGCCTTGATGCCGCGAACGATCACGTCGACCGCATCGGGCAGCGCCGCCAGGAATTTGTTTTCGCGTCGCTTCTTCAGGAAGCCCAGCGCCCAGCGCGGCAGGCCGAAGCCGCCGGCAAAGGCAAGACCGGCGGCGCCAAGCAGGCCGCCGCCAACGAACATGGCGGCCGCGAACAGCACCCCCGCCACGACGGCGGACACGATCCAGAATTTCTGTGGCGTCCAGTCGGCTCATGTCTTCGGCGCGACTTCCGCCGCATCGAGCGCAGCGGCAAGGCGCTTCTCGTCGCCGTAATACCGCGCACGCTCCCAGAATTTCGGGCGGCCGATGCCGGTCGAGCGGTGCCGGCCGATGATCTTGYCGTTGGCGTCCTCGCCGACCATGTCGTAGAGGAAGATGTCCTGGGTGATGATGGTGTCGCCTTCCATGCCCATCACCTCGGTGATGTGCGTGATGCGGCGCGAGCCGTCGCGCAGGCGCGCGGCCTGGACGATGACGTCGATCGAAGCGCAGATCATCTCGCGGATGGTGCGCGAGGGCAGTGAGAAGCCGCCCATCGTGATCATGGATTCGCAGCGCGACAGTGCTTCGCGCGGATTGTTGGCGTGGAGCGTGCCCATCGAGCCGTCGTGGCCGGTGTTCATGGCCTGGAGCAGGTCGAACGCCTCGGGTCCGCGGACTTCGCCGACGATGATGCGTTCGGGGCGCATACGCAGGCAGTTGCGCACCAATTCGCGCATGGTGACCTGGCCTTCGCCCTCGATGTTGGGCGGACGGGTTTCCAGTCGCACCACGTGCGGCTGCTGGAGCTGGAGCTCGGCCGCGTCTTCGCAGGTGATGATGCGCTCGTCGTGCTCGATGTAGTTGGTCAGGCAGTTGAGCAGCGTGGTCTTGCCGGAGCCGGTGCCGCCGGAGATCAGCACGTTGCAGCGGACGCGGCCGATGATCTGGAGGATTTCCGCGCCCTCCGGCGAGATCGCGCCGAACCTGACCAGCTGATCCAGCGTCAGCTTGTCCTTCCTGAATTTTCGAATGGTGAGCGTGGGCCCGTCGATCGACAGCGGCGGCACGATGGCGTTGACGCGGGAGCCGTCGGCGAGGCGCGCGTCGCAGATCGGCGAGGATTCGTCGACGCGCCGGCCGACCTGGCTGACGATGCGCTGGCAGATGTTGAGGAGCTGCTGGTTGTCGCGGAAGCGGATGCCGGTGCGCTGGATCTTGCCGGCGACTTCGATGTAGACGGTGTCGGCGCCGTTGACCATGATGTCGGCGATGTCGTCGCGCGACAGCAGAGGCTCCAGCGGGCCGTAGCCGAGAACGTCGTTGCAGATATCGTCGAGCAGCTCTTCCTGCTCGGCGATCGACATCACGATATTCTTGATCGCGATGATCTCGTTGACGATGTCGCGGATTTCCTCGCGCGCGGACTCGGAGTCGAGCTTCGCGAGCTGGGCGAGGTCGATGGCCTCGATCAGCGCACCGAAGATCGTCGCCTTGACCTCGTAGTAATTGTCCGAGCGGCGGGATTCCATGGCCGGCGCYGGCCGGGCGGGGGCAAGCGGCGGCGAGGCGACGGCCGGCGGGGGCGGCGCGCGCGACACCGCGGGCGCCGGAGCCTGGGCAGGCTCTGGCGACACGGCGCCGGGCTTGGGAGCCCGAGTATCGGTGTCTGTTCCGCTACGCTTACCGAACACTTAACAACTCCATGCGGCGGCTTATTTTCCCCGCAACTTGTCAATCAGGGGTGAAAGCAAGGAAGACTTTTGCTTCTTCGTCTCGCTGCGGCCGGTCAGGCGCTGGGCGATCTGAAGGAACATTTCGATCGACTTGTGGTTGGCGGAGATCTCCGCGATCATCTGGCCGTTGTTGGCGGCCGAGCCGAAGATCTGCGGCTCGAACGGGATCGAGACGACCGGCTGGCTCTCGATCGCCTTGGCGAACTCGGCGGCCGCAATTTCGGGCCGTTTCGGGACGCCGACCTGGTTCAGGCAGTAGAGCGGGGGCCGATCGTTGGGCCGCGAGGCCTTCAGCAGATCGAACAGGTTCTTGGTGTTGCGCAGATTGGCGAGATCAGGCGCCGCCACGATCAGGATGTCGTCCGCCCCGATCAGGGCGCGCTTGGTCCAGCCCGACCATTGATGCGGAACGTCGAGCACGATGCAGGGCATGGTGGAGCGCAGCGTGTCGAACACGGCATCGAAGGCGTCGGTGCCGAAATCATAGACCCGGTCGAGCGTCGCCGGCGCCGCCAGCAGGCTGAGATGGTCGGTGCATTTCGACAGCAGGCGGTCGATGAAGGCGGTGTCGACGCGATCCGGCGAGAACACGGCATCCGCAATACCTTGCGGCGGGTCCTGGTTGTAGTCGAGCCCGGCGGTGCCGAAGGCGAGGTCGAGATCGGCGACGACCGAGTCCATTGCGAGGTCGCGCGCGATCGCCCAGGCGACGTTGTGGGAGATGGTGGACGCGCCGACGCCGCCCTTGGCGCCGACCACGGCAATGATGCGGCCGACCGCCTTGGCTTCGGGCGCCGAGAACAGGTTGCAGATCGAGCGCACGACGTCGATCGCGCCGACCGGCGCGAGCACGTAGTCGCTGACGCCGCGGCGCACCAGCTCGCGGTAGAGCGTGACGTCGTTGATGCGGCCGATCACGACCACGCGGGTGCCGGCGTCGCAGACCGTGGCGAGATGGTCGAGGCCGGTCAGAAGATCGTTGCGGCCGTCGCTCTCGAGCACGATCACGTTCGGCGTCGGCGCCGAGCGGTAGGCTTCGATCGCGGCCGCCATGCCGCCCATCTGGATCTTCAGATGGGCCTTGCCGAGACGACGGTCTTCGCCGGCCGACTGCACCGCGGCAGCGGTCTCGACGGTCTCGCAGAAAGCCTGGACCGACACGCGCGGTGAGGGAGCAATATGCTCCTCGACCGGCGTCGGCGCCTCGGACTGCTCTTGTTGAGTCTGGCGAGCGTAGCTGATCATTTGCCGGTGTCGCTGAGTTTGGCCTTTTCGGCCTCAGGATAGGTGGTCGCCGTCGTCGTTCCCTTGCGATACTTCTCGAAGGCCGTGGTGCGACGCGCCGTATAGGACGGCGTTTCAGGCCGCGGCTGCTCGAGGTCCGACGGATTGTCGATCATCGCCGCCATGTTGCGCTGATAGGCGCAGCCGTAATTGTAATAGTCCTTGTTCTCGAACCAGCTCTTGTTCTTCATCGAGGGGCCGATGTCGTCCGGCCACAGGCCACAGGGACCCGCGACCGCGGCGATCTTGGAATAGGTGAGCCGGATCGGCGGCAGGAAGCGCCTGTCTTCCGGCTGGTAGGGGCGAATGTTGACGCCGCGCGGCGGAACGCCCGCGCCCGCCAGCATCGCCTGGATCTCGCGCATCGTGTCCGCGACCGGACGCGCATTGGGCGTGCCGGACGGCACGTCGATGCGGATGGCGCCGGTGCCTTCGTGCAGCCAGGCCGAGGCGACGCCCATCACGTCGGCGCGCTGGGCGGCGGTCAATCCGCCGCGGGCGTGGCCGACGAAGACGACGATCGAGCGGTTCTGCTCCTCGATCGCGATCGGATGGCGCTGCTTGTAATCGTCGGGGATGGAGGCCGTGACCGCTTCGTTGTGCTGGCAGCCGCCGAGGGCGAGCGCCATGCCGACGAGCGCGCCACCGAAACGGATGGCGCGTTTGCGAATCTGGGGTGGTGCTGTGATCATCGTGAAATCCCCGTTCCGCCTCAGTCGGTAATGAAGCCGTAGGTGCCGCGGTAGTTCTTGGCCGGTTCGGTCCGGCCGGGCACGCCGTAGATGCGGTTGATATTGCCGAGCAGCTCGGCCTGCGGGTCTGCAGGCGCGGCGAAGCCGTCATCCGGCCGCGACAGGTCCTTTGGCGACGCGGCGCGAACGACATAAGGTGTCACGATCACCACCAGCTCGGTCGCGTTGTTGACGAAGTCACGGCTGCGGAACAGCGTACCGAGGATCGGGAGCTGCATCAGTCCCGGCAACCCGCTGACCGCCTGCTTGGTCTGCTGCTGGATCAGGCCGGCCATGGCCATCGCGCCGCCGGAGGGAATTTCGAGCGAGGTTTCGGCGCGGCGGGTCTTGATCGAGGGCACCGTCAGCGAGTTCACCGAGGTCGAGGTCACGGCCTGCGACAGCGTGATCGAATTTTCGTTCGACAGTTCCGAGACCTCGGTCATCACGCGCAGGCTGATCTTGCCCTCGCTCAGCACGATGGGGGTGAAGTTGAGCGAGATACCGAACTTCTTGAAGCTGATCTGGGTGGTACAGACATGCGTGGTGGGATCGCACGCATAGCCCGCCGGTACCGGGAATTCGCCGCCGGCGATGAAGGTCGCGGACTCACCGGAGATCGCGGTCAGGTTCGGCTCGGCCAGCGTCCGGATCACGCCGGCGCTCTCCATCGCGCGCAGGGTCGCCTGCACCGACGGCGTCGCGCCGAACTTCGTGGTCAGGGCGTTGCCGTCCACCAGATTCTTGCCGAGAGCCGTGAAGGGGTTGGAGTTGGTGAAGCTCACCACCGAGGTGCCGTAGTTCAGGTTCGCGGTGAGATCGATGCCAAGCTGCTTGATGATGGTGCGCGCGACTTCGGCGACGGTCACCTTCAGCATGACCTGGTCGCGGCCGCGGACCACGATCGAGTTCACCACCTTTTCGGCGCCGCCAGCGAGGCGCGCGGCGAGATCATTGGCCTGCTGCGCTTCCAGCGGGTTCGCCGCCGAGCCGGTCAGGACGACACCGTCGCCGAGGCCGTCGATCTGGATGTCGGAATTGGGCAGGACCTGCTTGAGCGCGGCGCGCAGGCCGTTGAGGTCGCGCTTGACCGCGATGTCATAGGCCGCGATCTGCTGGCCGGCGGAATCGAAGAACACGATGTTGGTCTGGCCGACCGAGGCGCCGATGATGTAGGCGCGCTGCGACGAGCGGACCACCGCATTGGCGATCTTGGGATCGGCGACGAGCACGTCCTTGATGTCGCGCGGCAGGTCGATCACGATCGACTTGCCGACGCCGAGCGAGAGGAAGCGTGCGTTCATCTGACCGTCGGCCGCGACCTGCGCCACGGGTCGGTAGTCGGCGGCGATCGCCGGGGTGAGGACCGGGTTGAGCGTCAGCGCGAAGGCGGCCGAAAACGACAGGGCGCGGACCATTGGGGCTCGCATCGTCGCCAAATCTGCCCTGCATTTCATATCGACAGTCCTCATCGTGCCTTCGCCGTCGCGCTTGGGATGCCGTAGCGAATGATCGAAACGCCATCGCGCTTCGCGGAATCATCGAGCGTGATCTCGCTCATCTTGACGTCGGCGATGCTGCGCAGCGCCAGCGACAGCGTGCCGCTCTGCCGGGCCGCGGAGAGCGTCGCCGTCTGCGCGGGATTGAGCTCGAGCGTGACGGTCTTGCCCACCACGGCGTTCTGGCCGTCCTTTTCCTTCGGCGCCTGGTCGATGGCCAGCACGCGGACGTTGGCCAGGATGATCTCGGACGTGACGATGTCCTGGGCGCCGGCGCCCTGGTCGGCGTTCTTGAGGCGGCGCGTCAGAAGCACGTCGACGCGGTCGTTGGGCAGGATGAAGCCGCCCGCGCCGGTCTCCGGCGAGATCTCGGTCGAGATCGCGCGCATGCCGGTCGGCAGGATCGCCGCCATGAAGCCGGAGCCCTCGGCCCTGACCAGCTTCTGGTCGCGGATCGGCTCACCCTGGATGAAGGGCGCGCGGGCGATCGAGCCGATGACCTGGGTTGCGCCCTCGGGGCGCTCGTTGCGGCGGATGAAGGTGGAGCTCGCGGTCGCAGCCGGCCAGGTCTGCCATTGCACGTCTTCCGGCTTCACGGTCTGGCCGAGGCCGATGTCGTTCTTGGCGACCAGGACGTCGACGGTCGGAAGCTGTGCGACCGGAGCCGCCGGTGGCGGCGCAGAGTCCGAGCCGCTCGCCAGGTACGCGGCGACACCGCCGGCGCAGATGGCGACCGTCAGGACGACAATGCGTGCCCTATTCATACGCTTCACTTTCCACAAAACGCCGCGACGCAGCCGCCGCCGTAATCGGCAGTTGACCAGCTATTCGTCAAAGCATGGTTAATGAGGCGTATCTAAATCGGCTTAACGCCGGCTTACCCGGTGTGTTCAGCGCAGTGCGAGGTGAGCGAGGTCGATCGCCTTCACCCATTCGGTCTCCGGATAGACCATCAGCGCGCCGAGCGTGAGCGCGATGCCGTAAGGAATGCCGCTCTCCTTGTCGTGCAGCCGTGCCAGCCAGGCCTGGCCCGCCAGCCCGTAAGGCAATGGCCATTGCCGGAACTGGAGCAGCAGCAGCGTCAGCGCTCCGCCGAACAGTGAGGCGTAGAGCAGGAAATCCATCAATTGGGCGAAGCCGAACCAGAGCGCGACCGAAGCCGCGACCTTGGCATCGCCGCCGCCCATCCAGCCCATCGCAAAGCAGCCGAWGGCCACGACGAGGAGCAGTGCGCCGGCGCCGACATGGCTCAGCATCTCGTAAGGTGCCATGCCACCGGCGAAGGCGAGCACGAAGAAGCCCGCGATCAGCGCCAGCGACACGCGGTTCGAGATGGTCATCGTGAAGAGATCGCTCGCGGCGGCGAAGGCCATCAGGGCCGGGAAGAGCAGAAGGCGCGCAATGTCGAGAATCATGGGCGGCGTCTTGAGCTTGGGTTCATCGCGGGATCGGGGTGTCGCCGCATGCTAGCCGGCAGTGCTAAACAAACCGACAACGGCGGCAGCGGCACTGCGAGCAGGGATCTGCCGGAGGCGCACTCACCAGATGCTGGCAATGCGCGCGGCGAGGACGGTCGTCGCGAGCAGCAGCGCAAGGCAAACCCAGTACGCCGGCGAAGAGGTCTCGACCGCCTCCGCCTCGCTCGCCGCAACTGCGGCTTTCGTTCTGTACTCGCGCAACGCCACTGGAACTCGCCGCATTCAGAAAAACAAAGGCCCCGGAAGTCCGGGGCTTTTGCCGTCGTTGGTCGGTCGCTTACTTCAGCGAGGAGCTGATCGAGCCGAACTTGGTGTTCAGCGAGCTGCCGAGGTTGTTGACGACGGTGATGATGGCCAGTGCGATGCCGGCGGCAATCAGGCCGTATTCGATGGCGGTGGCGCCGGATTCATCCTTCGCGAAACGCGCAATCAGGTTCTTCATGAACTAAACTCCGTCTGGGGTGTGATCGCCTCGTTCGGCGCTGTGCTTGACGCGATAAACATGAGATCCGAGCTCTTTCGGTAGAGTTAATTCGATCGGGCAAACCCGCTTCCAGCCCGATGCTTTTGCCCAGAGTGAATTTGGCCTTAAGGACGCAATCGAAATTCTTCCTGTTCCAAATGCGCCCCAAGCGCGCCGTGGACTTCACCCTCCCTTAAATTTCGGGGAGTAGGCCTAAGCGGGATCAGAAGTTTGGAAGAGAGGCGACGATGTCGAGCCTGCCCATGCAAGTTGCCTTGATGCTCGGCGAGACCATCCAGAAGATGGTCCCCGTCACCTTCGTGCTCGCGGCGGTCTTCACCGTGCTCGAGCATTTCTGGGCCTGCAATCCCGGCGCGCCGTGGTGGCGCAAGCGCGAGATCCTCACCGACATCTGCTACTGGTTCTTCGTTCCGGTGTTCGCCCGCACCATGCGGATCGGACTCCTGATCGTCGGTGCCGGTGCCGTCTTCAACATCCACGACGCCGACGACCTGATCGCCTTCTACGACAATGGCCATGGCCCGCTGGCGGCGTTGCCGCTGTGGGTACAGGCCATACTGTTCCTGGTGCTGTCTGACTTCATGCTGTACTGGCTGCACCGGCTGTTCCACGACGGCGGATTCTGGAAGTACCACGCCATCCATCATTCGTCGGAGGAGATCGGGTGGATTTCCGCGGCCCGCTTCCATCCCGTCAATCTCATGCTCGGGACGATCGGCGTCGACGTCGTGCTGCTGATGGCCGGCATCTCCCCGAACGTCATGATCTGGCTCGGTCCGTTCACCACCTTCCATTCGGCCTTCGTGCACGCCAACCTGAACTGGACCTTCGGGCCGTTCAAATATGTGCTGGCGACGCCGGTGTTCCACCGCTGGCACCACACCGCGCTCGAAGAGGGCGGTGACACCAATTTTGCCGGGACGTTTCCGATCTGGGACGTGCTGTTCGGCACCTTCCGCATGCCGGAGGGGAAACTGCCGCAGGACTACGGCAAGGACGAAGCGACCATGCCGAAGGAGATCGGGGGCCAGCTCGCCTATCCGTTCCGCCAGTAAGGGATCTTCTGAGGCAGCAAAGCGCCAGTCCGTTCAAACAATAGTCGGCGAGTTTGCGGAACGTTCACGAATTAAGGGCAGGTTAGCCGGGTCGGGCACCGGCTCCGCTGTGTATCGAATCGCTTCTGCCGGTTTGTGACGTCCCGGGGGTAAGAGTATGCGTAAAGAGTTGCTGCGCCGTCATGCGCGCGTTTGTCTCCTGGTTGCGGCTGCGGTGCTGGCATCGCCGGCCGCCAGCCTTGCCGAGGCGACCGCCGACACCATCGCCGTCAATGTCGACCAGGCCAAGCTGGTCCGGCTGCCCGGCAAGGTGGCGACCATCGTGGTCGGCAATCCCCTGATCGCCGACGTCACGCTCCAGCCCGGCGGCATGATCGTCGTGACCGGGAAGGGCTACGGTGCCACCAATTTCATCGCGCTCGACCGAGGCGGTGAGATCCTGGTCGACCGTCAGATCCAGGTCGAAGGTCCGAGCGACCGGCTCGTCACCGTCTATCGCGGGGTCGAGCGCGAGTCCTACAGCTGCATGCCGCTGTGTCAGCGCCGCGTGACGCTCGGCGACAGCGACAACTATTTCAACAACACGATGAGCCAGGCCGGTTCGTTGAGCAACAACGCCAGCGGCAACGCCGGCGCGGCCGCCAAAACGAACTAGCAAGACGAGCTCGCAAGACGAACTGGCAAGACCGACGCGTTGTCCAGCTGCGTCTACGACAGCGCGGATGCGGCCGGTACGACCTGCTGAGTCCATCCGCTCTTTCGGACATGAAAAAAGGCCGTGCGTTGCGCACGGCCTTTTCCTTTTGCTTGCTCGCTAGAGCCGTCCGGGCCAAAGGCCCGTGGGCTCAACCGGCGGCGCGAAGGTTGTCCGCTGCCGACTTGCCGGAACGACGGTCGGCCACGATCTCGTAAGAGACCTTCTGACCTTCACGCAGCGTGCCGAGACCGGCGCGCTCGACGGCGCTGATGTGTACGAAGACGTCCTGGCCGCCATCGTCGGGCTGGATGAAGCCAAAGCCCTTGGTCGCGTTAAACCACTTCACGGTTCCCATGCTCACGGGGTAGTTCCTTCTCAGATGTGCAGTGTCGAAGCCTACTTTCGCAGGCGGGTTAGATCGAGTTTCTGGAAGGGTCGTCAGCGTGTCTGAACCGGCTGTACCGGTGGATGCCAATGTCGTCCGGCCGAAAATCGATGAGTGATTTTATTGGAATTAAGGCACCAAAACAATCCTGACGTGCACGATTTTTTGATCCGCCGCGATCGACACGGCGGATCAGCATACAGGTCAGAATTTTACTTTCGCAGCCGAGATGCCGGAAGCGGATCAACGGCGGCGGAACTGGCCACCGCGCTGTCCGGGACGGGGAGGCCCGCCCACGCCACTCGGACGTTCGTCCTTGTGGCGGAAAATCAGCCGGCCCTTCTCGAGGTCGTAGGGCGACATTTCCACGGTCACGCGGTCACCCGCCAGCGTCTTGATGCGGTTTTTCTTCATCTTGCCGGCGGTGTAGGCGACGATCTCGTGCCCGGCGTCGAGCTGCACGCGGTAGCGCGCGTCGGGGAGGATTTCGGTGACCAGTCCTTCGAACTGGATCAGCTCTTCCTTAGCCATGAATTTCTCCAGGTCGTGGACGGCTAGTGCGAATAGGGTTTGCGGGTCGGTTGGCCCATCGGCCGACTCTCGCGGCGTAAAAAGGCCACGCCTTGTATCCCATCGGGCTTGCCGGCGCTATGCGCGGAACGCTGTTCCGGGCGCTCGGTTGGGGAAGAATGCGTCTTACCACCGGACCGTTGGCGGCGAGACCCCTTCGAGACCTTCTGGCTACCACCGGGACGTCCGTCAACATGCCTTCCGTCACCGTGCCGACCTTCGCCGGGCCTTCCGTCGCCATGCTTGCCGGCGCTATGGTGGCGTCCGTCGGCATGCCTTTCGTCGCTGCGTCGTCCGTCAGTGTGACGTCCCTCACCATGCCTTGCGCCTTGCGGGCGCTGGCCCGGGCGGCCCGGCCGGCCCTGTCGTTGCTGCGGCGGGGGCGGGCCCGCATCGCGGCGCCCGGCATCGGTGCGGTGATCCTCACGCGATAGCGTTACCTTGATCAGCCGCTCGATGTCGCGGAGATAGCTGAGTTCCTCGCCGCCGGCGACCAGCGAGATCGCGGTGCCTTCGGCACCGGCACGCGCGGTGCGCCCGATGCGGTGCACATAGGTCTCGGGCACGTTGGGCAGGTCGAAATTGATGACGTGGCTGATGCCGTCGACATCGATACCGCGGGCCGCGATGTCGGTGGCGACCAGGGTGCGGATTTCGCCGGAACGGAACTGGGCGAGCGTCCGCTCGCGATGGTTCTGTGACTTGTTGCCATGAATGGCGCTGGCGGCGATGCCAGCCTTCTCAAGTGTCTTCACAACCTTGTCGGCACCATGCTTGGTGCGGGTGAAGACCAGTGCGCGATTGACCGGCTCGTCCTTCAGGAGCTTGGTCAGGAAGGCGGGCTTGGCCGAGAAATCGACTTGGATGATGCGTTGGTTGATCCGCTCGGCGGTCGAGGACACCGGGGTGACCGCAACGCGGGCGGGGTCCCGCAGCATCGCGTCGGCGAGCTCGGCGATGTCCTTCGGCATGGTGGCCGAGAAGAACAGCGTCTGCCGCTTGATCGGCAGYTTGGCGACGATTTTGCGGATGTCGTTGATGAAGCCCATGTCGAGCATGCGGTCGGCCTCGTCGAGCACGAGGAATTCGACGCTTCCAAGCTTCAGTCCGTTGCTCTGCACGAGGTCGAGCAGCCGGCCGGGGGTCGCCACCAAAACCTCGAGGCCAGGCATCAGCGCTCGAACCTGGCGGCCCATCGGCACGCCGCCGATGGCGAGTGTCGAGGACAGCCGGATGTGGCGGCCGTAGGCGTTGAAACTGTCGAGGATCTGGCCGGACAGCTCGCGGGTGGGCGAGAGCACCAGCACGCGGCAGGTCTTGGGCTGCGGCTTGATCCGGTTCTCGAGCAGGCGGTGCAGGATCGGCAGCGCGAAGGACGCGGTCTTGCCGGTGCCGGTCTGGGCGATGCCGACGACGTCGCGGCCGGTCAGTGCCGTGGGAATCGTCTGGGCCTGGATGGGGGTGGGGGTGACGTAATTCTCTTCGGCGAGAGCACGCGCGATGGGTTCGGCAAGGCCGAAGTCCTGAAAGGAAGTCAAAAGATGGGTTCTTTCCATGTCGAAAGCGGGCGCCCAGCGCAATCAGCGGGGCACGCGCAATAAGGGTGTCGAATGGACACCTGCGTGTTTGGGGTGTCGGATGGCTTGATGGGATGGGGCAAGCCAGAGGCCCGGAAAGGGCTTAAGAACACGCGGCTCGCTACGACCCCTTGATTCGCAAGAGGTCTCGAACCTCCATATGGAACATTCAGGGGGCGGTTTCAAGGCAACGCGGCCTCAAACCGTGATTGCAGTGCAGAAATAGTTATGCCGGAAATTTAGACAGGTTTGCCGCTTTGCTTAAAAAATAACCTGTCTGCCGCATTGGCATACATTTTATTCGCCCAAGATTTGGGCAATCTGACTGCGGCGAAAGTTGGATTGCAGCAAAATTACCTAGTCTGACCAATAGGTTGTCATGTGCTCAGCCCATGGCATGGTTCTTGCGATTCCGTTAATCGCAGGCGGCCGTGGGGCCGTTTCGCAGCGTCTTTTTCACGTCTGCGTCAGGGAGATGATACATCCATGCTTAACAAATCCACTCACGATATAGCGGCGTCATTTAGCCGCCGTGGCGTTCTCGCCGCGACCGCCGGACTGATGCTCGGTCTGGCTTCATTGACCGGCGCAAAGGCCGCGGACGACACCATCAAGGTTGGCGTCCTTCATTCTCTCTCCGGCACCATGGCTATCAGCGAAACCACGCTGAAGGACACCATCCTCTTCCTCATCGACGAGCAGAACAAGAAGGGCGGCGTCAACGGCAAGAAGCTCGAAGCCGTCGTGGTCGACCCTGCCTCGAACTGGCCGCTGTTCGCCGAGAAGGCGCGCGAGCTGATCACCAAGGACAAGGTCGCGGTCGTGTTCGGCTGCTGGACCTCGGTGTCGCGCAAGTCCGTGCTCCCGGTCTTCAAGGAGCTGAACAGCATCCTGTTCTACCCSGTGCAGTACGAGGGCGAGGAGAGCGAGCGCAACGTGTTCTACACGGGTGCTGCGCCGAACCAGCAGGCGATCCCCGCCGTCGACTATCTGATGAAGGACGAGAAGGTGAAGCGCTGGGTGCTCGCGGGCACCGACTACGTCTATCCGCGCACCACCAACAAGATCCTGGAGGCCTACCTGAAGTCGAAGGGTGTCGCCCAGGAAGACATCATGATCAACTACACGCCGTTCGGTCATTCCGACTGGCAGACGATCGTGGCCGACATCAAGAAGTTCGGCTCGGCCGGCAAGAAGACCGCGGTGGTCTCGACCATCAACGGCGACGCCAACGTTCCCTTCTACAAGGAGCTCGGCAACCAGGGCATCAAGGCCAAGGACATCCCGGTGGTCGCGTTCTCGGTGGGTGAGGAAGAGCTCGCCGGCATCGACACCAAGCCGCTGCTCGGTCATCTCGCCGCCTGGAACTACTTCCAGTCGATCAAGTCGCCCGAGAACGAGAAGTTCATCAAGGCCTGGCAGACCTACACCAAGAACCCGAAGCGCGTGACCAACGATCCGATGGAAGCGCACGTCATCGGTTTCGACATGTGGGTCAAGGCGGTCGAGAAGGTGAAGTCGACCGATCCGGACAAGGTGATCGACGCGCTGCCCGGCATCGAAGCCAAGAACCTGACCGGCGGCACCTCCAAGATGCTTCCGAACCATCACATCACCAAGCCGGTGTTCATTGGCGAAATCAAAGCCAACGGCCAGTTCGACGTGGTGTGGAAGACCCCGGGTCTTGTCGCAGGCGACGCCTGGTCGAAGGAGCTCGATGGCTCCAAGGACCTGGTCGGCGACTGGGTCGGCAAGAAGTGCGGCAACTTCAATACCAAGACCAACAAGTGCCTCGGCTCGGGCTCCTGATCCCGATCTGTCGGTTCATTGCACGACGGGAGGAGGCGGCTATTCCGCCGCCTTCTCCCCACTTCTGCCGGGGTGATTCAAAGTGCCAACCAATTTGTCCGCTCGTCTCTGTACCTTTGTCCTCTCGTTGTTCCTGATCGCGTTCGCACTGCCGGCCTTTGCCGGTCCGTTCGAGGATGCGGTCGCCAAATTCGCCAATGACGATTACTCCGATACGGAAGAGGCGATCGGCGTGGTCGCGAGCAGCGGCAACAAGCTGGCTTTCCCCATCATCAGCGCGCTCCAGGACGGCCGTCTCATGGCCGATCCTGATAGCAAGAAGGTTTACGTCACCGGTGCCGACGGCAAGTCGATCGATGCTGCGACCGGCGAGCCCGTCGCCAGCGTTCCCGACAGCGCCAGCGCGGTGCGCCTCAACAACCGCCTGCGCCGCAGCGTCGACGCTGCGATCGGCAGCCTGACGCTCCAGTCTCCGGATGTCGGAACGCGCCTGCAGGCTGCGCAATCCGTCTTCAAGTCGCATGAGGAAACCGCGCTCGAGCCGGTCGATGCCGCGCTCGCCAAGGAAACCAACAAATCGATCAAGGCCACGCTCGGCGACGCCCGCGCGGCGATCTTGCTGTTCAAGTCGGATGCCACCGAGGTCGAGAAACTCGAGGCGGTCGGCACCCTCAAGGCGCGTGGCGACCAGGAGGCCTTGGCGCTGCTGACCGGGATGGGCGACCAGCCGGCCTCGGTGACCAAGGCCGCGGCCAGCGCAATCAGCTCGATCCAGTCTTCGCTCGCGGTCTGGTCCACGGTGCAGAATGCCTGGTACGGTCTCTCGCTCGGCTCGGTGCTATTGCTCGCGGCGATTGGCCTTGCCATCACCTTCGGCGTGATGGGCGTCATCAACATGGCGCATGGTGAGATGGTGATGATCGGCGCCTACACCACCTTCGTGGTGCAGGAGGTGATCCGCACCCGTTATCCCGCTTTGTTCGACTCTTCGCTGCTGATCGCCGTGCCGCTCGCTTTCCTCGTCGCCGGCGCGCTCGGTGTCGTGATCGAGCGCAGCATCATCCGCTTCCTCTACGGCCGGCCGCTGGAGACGCTGCTTGCGACCTGGGGCCTGTCGCTGGTGCTGCAGCAGGCGGTGCGCACCATGTTCGGCCCGACCAACCGCGAGGTCGGCAATCCCTCCTGGATGAGCGGCGCGTTCGAGCTCGGCCAGATCACCATCACCTATAACCGGCTCTGGATCCTCGTCTTCACGCTCGCGGTGTTCGCGATCCTGCTTGCCATGCTGCGCTACACCGCGCTTGGCCTCGAGATGCGCGCGGTCACGCAGAACCGGCGCATGGCGGCCTCGATGGGCATCGCCACCTCGCGCGTCGACGCACTGACCTTCGGGCTCGGCTCGGGCATTGCCGGCATCGCCGGCGTGGCGTTGTCGCAGATCGACAATGTCAGCCCCAATCTCGGCCAGAGCTACATCATCGACAGCTTCATGGTCGTGGTGTTCGGCGGCGTCGGCAATCTCTGGGGCACGCTGGTCGGCGCCTTCACGCTCGGCATCGCCAACAAGTTCCTGGAGCCGGTCGCCGGCGCCGTGCTCGGCAAGATCGCCATCCTCGTTCTCATCATCCTGTTCATTCAAAAGCGGCCGCGCGGCCTGTTCGCGCTCAAGGGCCGTGCGGTGG
>NZ_JBFRFR010000085.1:0-32053 GCF_052114925.1 Bradyrhizobium sp. 2TAF36
CTTGTAGATCGGGTGCGTGAAGCGGCGATCGACGCGCACCACAACGGTCTTGGCAGTCTTGTCGCTGACGACCACGCCTTGCAAAGTACGTTTCGGCATATTCGTAAGCCCCTTACTTCTCTTTCGCGCGCTTCTGCGCGGCGACGGTCTTGATGCGGGCGATGTCACGGCGAGCCTCGCGCAGGCGCGAGGTGTTCTCGAGCTGCCCGGTGGCGCGCTGGAAGCGCAGGTTGAAGCGCTCCTTCTTCAGATTCAGGATGGCGTCATCCTGCTGATCAGGGCTCAATGCACGGATGTCTTCGATCTTCATCTGGGCCATGGCCATTACTCCGCAATGCGCTCGACGAAGCGCGTCTTGATCGGCAGCTTGGCGGCCGCCAGGGTCAGCGCTTCACGCGCCGTCTGGGTGTTGACGCCGTCGATCTCGAACAGCACCCGGCCGGGCTTGACGCGCGCGACCCACAGTTCCGGAGCACCCTTGCCGGAGCCCATGCGGACTTCGGCCGGCTTCTTCGACACCGGAACGTCGGGGAACACGCGGATCCAGACGCGGCCGGCGCGCTTCATGTGGCGGGTCAGCGCGCGGCGAGCGGCTTCGATCTGGCGCGCGGTAACGCGCTCCGGCTCGGTCGCCTTCAGGCCGAACTGGCCGAAGGCCAACGTCGCACCCGAAGACGCAACGCCGTGGATACGGCCCTTATGCGCCTTCCGGAACTTCGTTTTCTTAGGTTGCATCATGGCTTCAAGCCCTCAAATTCTCTGTGCTGGCGTCAGGCCGCAGCGTTGTCACGGCGCCCACGGCCACCGCGATCACCACCRCCGCCGGTCTCGCCTTCGGCCATTCTCTTGTCCTGGGCCATCGGATCGTGCTCGAGGATCTCGCCTTTGAAGATCCAGACCTTGACACCGCAGGTGCCGAAGGTCGTGAACGCGGTCGCAACGCCGTAGTCGATGTCGGCGCGCAGCGTGTGCAGCGGCACGCGACCTTCGCGGTACCACTCCATGCGCGCGATTTCCGCGCCGCCCAGACGACCCGAGCAGTTGATGCGGATGCCTTCCGCGCCGAGACGCATCGCCGACTGCACGGCGCGCTTCATGGCACGGCGGAACGCCACGCGGCGCTCGAGCTGCTGCGCGATCGACTCGGCCACCAGCGTCGCATCGAGCTCCGGCTTGCGGATCTCGACGATGTTGATGACGACGTCGGACGAGGTGATGTCCGCGACCTTCTTGCGCAGCTTATCGATGTCGGCGCCCTTCTTGCCGATCACCACGCCCGGACGAGCCGAGTGGATGGTGACGCGGCACTTCTTGTGCGGACGCTCGATCACGATGCGGGCGACGGCCGCCTGCTTGAGCTCCTTGTGCAGGATCTCGCGGATCTTGACGTCCTCGTGCAGCAGCTTGCCGTATTCCTGCTTGCCGGCGAACCAGCGGGAATCCCAGGTCCGGTTGATGCCGAGACGCAGACCGATTGGATTGATCTTTTGACCCATCGTTTTCTCCTGCGACCCTTAAGCCGCTGCTGCTTCGGCTTCGACCTGACGAACAATGATCGTCAGCTGCGAAAATGGTTTGTAGACACGGCCCGAGCGGCCACGGCCGCGGGCGGCAAAGCGCTTCATCACGAGGCCGTTGCCGACGAACGCCTGCGCCACGACGAGATCGTCGACATCGAGGTCGTGGTTGTTCTCGGCATTGGCGATAGCCGATTCCAGGCACTTCTTCACGTCAACCGCGATCCGCTTGCGCGAAAACTGCAGGTCGGCGAGCGCAGCAGCCGCCTTCCGGCCGCGAATGAGCTGGGCGACCAGGTTGAGCTTCTGCGGGCTCACCCGCAGCATCCGGGCGACCGCCTTGGCCTCGTTCTCGGCGAGGCTCCGTTCGCGCTTAGGTTTGCTCATCGTTTAATCCTCAAGCCTTCTTGGCTTTCTTGTCCCCGGAGTGGCCATGGAAGGTCCGGGTCGGCGAGAACTCGCCGAACTTGTGACCGACCATTTCCTCGTTGACGGCCACCGGGACGTGCTTCTGACCGTTGTAGACACCGAAGGTCAGGCCGACGAACTGCGGCAGGATCGTCGAGCGACGGCTCCAGATCTTGATGACGTCGTGACGGCCGGACGCGCGGGCGGCATCTGCCTTCTTGAGCAGAGAACCCTCGACGAACGGGCCTTTCCAGACTGAACGAACCATGTCCGGCGTTCCTTACTTCTTCCGCTTGTGGCGGCTTAGGAGAATGAATTTGTTGGTCGACTTGTTGCTGCGGGTCTTCTTGCCCTTGGTCGGCTTGCCCCACGGGGTGACCGGGTGGCGACCGCCCGAGGTACGACCTTCACCACCGCCGTGCGGATGGTCGATCGGGTTCATCGAGACACCGCGGTTATGCGGCTTGCGGCCCAGCCAACGGTTGCGGCCGGCCTTGCCGATCGAGGTGTTCATGTGATCCGGGTTCGACACCGCGCCGATCGTGCCGCGGCAACGGCCATGCACCAGGCGCTGCTCGCCCGAGTTCAGGCGGATGATCACGTAGTCGTGGTCGCGGCCGACGAGCTGGGCGTAGGTGCCGGCGGAACGAGCGAGCTGGCCGCCCTTCCCGATCTTGACCTCGATGTTGTGGATGATCGTGCCGACCGGCATGTTGCCGAGCGGCATGACGTTGCCCGGCTTCACGTCGACATAGTTGCCGGCAACCACGGAATCACCGACGGCAAGGCGCTGCGGCGCCAGGATATAGGCCTGGGTGCCGTCTTCGTACTTGACCAGCGCGATGAACGCGGTGCGGTTCGGATCGTATTCCAGCCGCTCGACCGTCGCGGGCGCATCGACCTTGTCGCGCTTGAAGTCGACGATGCGCAGCGTCTGCTTGTGACCGCCGCCGCGGAAGCGCACGGTGATGCGACCGGTGTTGTTGCGACCGCCCGAGGAGTGCTTGCCCTCGGTGAGCGCCTTGACCGGCTTGCCCTTGTAGAGGGCCGAACGATCGACCATGACCAGCTGGCGCTGGCCCGGCGTCGTGGGATTGAATTTTTTCAGTGCCATCGTCGTACGACCTTACAGACCGGTGGTCACGTCGATCCGGTGGCCCTCTTCGAGGGTCACGATCGCGCGCTTGCTGTTCGACTGCGAGCCGAGATTGCCGCGGAAGATCTTGGTCTTGCCCTTGCGGACCAGCGTGTTGACGCTCTTGACCTTGACGTCGAACAGCTTCTCGATCGCTTCCTTGATCTGCGGCTTGGTCGCCTTCGCGGCCACCTTGAACAGGACCTTGTTGTGCTCCGAGGCGATCGTCGCCTTTTCGGTCACGACCGGCGACAAGATCACGTCGTAGTGGCGAGGCTCGATGTTCTTCGTCATTTGAAGCGCGCCTCCAGCGCATCGATGGCGGCCTTGGTCAGAACGAGCTTCTGACGGCGCAGGATGTCATAGACGTTGATGCCCTGGATCGGCAGCACGTCCATGTTCGGGATGTTGCGGGCCGCAGCGGCAAAGCCGTTGTTGAGCTCGGCGCCGTCGATGATCAGCGCGTTGGTCAAGCCGAGGCCCGAGAAATGGCCGAGCAGCGCCTTGGTCTTGGCGGCTTCCAGCGCAGCCTTGTCGATCACCAGCAGATCGCCGTCCTTGGCCTTGGCCGACAGCGCATGCTTGAGGGCAAGCGCGCGGACCTTCTTCGGCAGGTCGGTGGCGTGCGAACGCACCACCGGACCGAAGGCACGGCCACCGCCGCGGAACTGCGGCACGCGGGCCGAGCCGTGACGAGCACCGCCGGTGCCCTTCTGCTTGTACATCTTCTTGCCGGTGCGCCAGATCTCGGCGCGGCCCTTGGCCTTGTGAGTGCCGGCCTGACGCTTGTTGAGCTGCCACTGCACGCAACGCGCAATGATGTCCTGGCGCGGCTCGAGGCCGAAAATGGCGTCGGAAAGCTGGACCGAGCCGGCTTCCTTACCTTCGAGGGTCGTGACCTTCAATTCCATCTCACGCCTCCTGCGCAGCCGGAGCAGCGTCCGCTTCGCCAGCAACCTTGAACTTGCCGGGCTTCGGAGCATCCTTCGGCAGCGGCTTCTTGACAGCGTCGCGCACGCGGATCCAACCGCCCTTGGAGCCGGGAACGGCGCCTTCGACGAGGATCAGGCCGCGCTCGACATCGAGCTGAACGACTCGAAGGTTGAGCGTGGTGATGCGGTCGACACCCATGTGGCCGGGCATCTTCTTGTTCTTCCAGGTCTTGCCGGGGTCCTGACGGCCACCGGTCGAACCGATCGAGCGGTGCGAGACCGACACACCGTGGGTGGCGCGCAGACCGCCGAAGTTCCAGCGCTTCATACCGCCGGCGAAGCCCTTACCGACCGAGGTGCCGGTGACGTCGACGAACTGACCGACGACGAAATGATCGGCAAGGATCTCGGCGCCAACGGGTATCATGGCATCCGCGGAGACGCGGAATTCCTCGACCTGCCGCTTCGGCTCGACCTTGGCGACCGCGAACTGGCCGCGCTCTGCCTTGGGCATGTACACGGTCTTGCGGCTGCCAGAACCAAGCTGGAGCGCGACGTAACCGTTCTTCTCTTCAGTGCGGTGGCCTACGACCTGGCAATTGCCGAGCTTCAGCACGGTCACGGGGATATGTTCGCCGGCCTCTGTAAAGACCCGCGTCATCCCGACCTTTTGTGCGATCACTCCGGAGCGCATCGGCGTGCTTCCTGTTCTTTCTGTCCGCTAGTCGCGAACGTGATCCAAAAATCTTAGAGCTTGATCTCGACGTCGACACCGGCGGCCAGGTCGAGCTTCATCAAAGCATCGACGGTCTGCGGGGTCGGATCGACGATGTCGAGCAGGCGCTTGTGAGTGCGCATCTCGAACTGCTCGCGGCTCTTCTTGTCGACGTGAGGCGAACGGTTGACGGTGAACTTCTCGATGCGGGTGGGCAGCGGAATGGGTCCGCGGACCTGCGCGCCGGTGCGCTTCGCCGTGTTCACGATCTCGCGGGTCGACGTATCGAGGATACGATGGTCGAACGCCTTGAGACGGATACGAATGTTTTGGCCGTTCATTGCCGTGGTCTCTCTTTAGTGGGGGGTGGCGAATAGCGAATAGCGAATGTCACACTCGCTACGCGCCAATCCCTATTCTCGTAATTACTCGATGATCGAGGCGACGACGCCGGCGCCGACGGTGCGGCCACCTTCGCGGATCGCGAAGCGGAGCTTCTCTTCCATCGCGATCGGCACGATCAGGTGTACTTCCATCGCGATGTTGTCGCCCGGCATCACCATCTCGGTGCCTTCCGGCAGATGCACGACACCGGTCACGTCGGTGGTGCGGAAGTAGAACTGCGGACGGTAGTTGGTGAAGAACGGGGTGTGGCGGCCGCCCTCTTCCTTGGTGAGGATGTAGGCCTCAGCCTTGAACTTGGTGTGCGGCTTGACCGAACCCGGCTTGCACAGCACCTGGCCGCGCTCGACGTCCTCGCGCTTGGTGCCGCGGAGCAGCGCACCGATGTTGTCGCCGGCCTGGCCCTGATCGAGCAGCTTGCGGAACATTTCGACGCCCGTGACCGTGGTCTTCTGCGTGGCGCGCAGACCGACGATCTCGATTTCCTCGCCGACCTTGACGATGCCGCGTTCGACACGGCCGGTCACGACGGTGCCGCGGCCCGAGATCGAGAACACGTCTTCAACCGGCATCAGGAAGGGCTGGTCGACCGGACGCTCCGGTTGCGGAATGTACTCGTYGACATTCTTCATCAGCTCGAGGATGGCGTCATGGCCGAGCTTCTTGTCGGAATCTTCGAGAGCGGCGAGCGCCGAACCCTTGATGATCGGGATCTTGTCGCCCGGGAAGTCGTACTTCGAGAGCAGCTCGCGGACTTCGAGCTCGACGAGCTCGAGCAGTTCCGGATCGTCGACCATGTCGCACTTGTTGAGGAACACGACGAGCGCAGGCACGCCGACCTGGCGGGCAAGCAGGATGTGCTCGCGGGTCTGCGGCATCGGGCCGTCAGCGGCCGACACGACCAGGATCGCACCGTCCATCTGGGCGGCGCCGGTGATCATGTTCTTCACGTAGTCGGCGTGGCCCGGGCAGTCGACGTGGGCATAGTGGCGGTTCTTGGTCTCGTACTCGACGTGCGCCGTCGAGATCGTGATGCCGCGCGCCTTCTCTTCCGGCGCCTTGTCGATCTGGTCGTACGCCGTGAACGTCGCACCGCCGGTCTCGGCGAGGATCTTGGTGATCGCAGCCGTCAACGACGTCTTGCCATGGTCGACGTGACCGATGGTGCCGATGTTGCAGTGCGGTTTGTTACGTTCAAACTTTGCTTTGGCCATTTGACTCTCCGTTCAATCGTCAGTTCGAGACCGACGACAATCAGGCAAACTTCTTCTGGACTTCTGCCGACACATTGGCCGGCGCTTCTGCGTAGTGGTCGAACTGCATGGTGAAGGTCGCGCGACCCTGGCTCATCGAGCGCAGGTTGTTCACGTACCCGAACATGTTCATGAGCGGCACCATCGCGTTGATGACGTTGGCGTTGCCGCGCATGTCCTGACCCTGGATCTGACCGCGCCGGGAATTCAGGTCGCCGATGACCGAGCCGGTGTAGTCTTCCGGGGTCACCACTTCGACCTTCATGATCGGCTCGAGCAGGACGGACTTGCCCTTCTGCAGCGCTTCGCGGAATGCCGCGCGCGATGCGATTTCGAAGGCGAGCGCCGACGAGTCGACGTCGTGGTACTTGCCGTCGACGAGSTGAACCTTGACGTCGACCACGGGGAAGCCCGCGACGACACCAGAGCTCATCACGCTGTTGAGGCCCTTTTCGACGCCGGGGATGTATTCCTTCGGAACCGCACCGCCGACGATCTTGGACTCGAACTCGTAGCCCTTGCCGGGCTCGTTCGGCTCGACCACGATCGACACTTCCGCGAACTGACCGGTACCGCCGGTCTGCTTCTTGTGGGTGTACTTGACCTCGGCCTTCTTGGTGACGCGCTCACGGAACGCAACCTGCGGCGCGCCGATGTTTGCGTCGACCTTGTAGGTACGCCTGAGGATGTCGACCTTGATGTCGAGATGGAGTTCGCCCATGCCCTTGAGGATGGTCTGGCCGGACTCCTGGTCGGTCGACACGCGGAAGGACGGATCCTCCGCGGCGAGCTTCGCCAGCGCCACGCCCAGCTTTTCCTGGTCGGCCTTGGACTTCGGCTCGATCGCGATCTCGATGACCGGCTCGGGGAATTCCATCTTCTCCAGGATCACCTGCTTGTCGGGATCGCACAGCGTGTCACCGGTGCGCGCTTCCTTCAGGCCGGCCAGCGCGACGATGTCGCCGGCATAGGCTTCCTTGATGTCCTCGCGGTTGTTCGCATGCATCAGCAGCATGCGCCCGATGCGCTCCTTCTTCTCGCGCGTCGAGTTCACGACACCGGTGCCGCTCTGCAGGACGCCGGAGTAGATGCGGCAGAAGGTGATGGTGCCGACGAACGGGTCGTCCATGATCTTGAACGCGAGCAGCGCGAGCGGCTCCTTGTCGTCGGCCTTGCGCACGACCTCGTTGCCGCGGTCGTCGGTGCCCTTGATCGCGGGCACGTCGATCGGCGACGGCAGRTAGTCGACGACGGCGTCGAGCAGCGGCTGCACGCCCTTGTTCTTGAAGGCCGAGCCGCACAGCACGGGATAGAACGCGCCGGTCAGCACCGCCTTGCGGATCAGCCGCTTCAGCGTCGCTTCATCCGGTTCGTTGCCGTCGAGGAAGGCGGCCAATGCGTCATCGTCGAGCTCGACGGCGGCTTCCACCATCTTCTCGCGGTATTCCTTGGCCTGCTCGACCATATCTTCCGGGATGTCGACATAGTYGAACTTCGCGCCGAGCGATTCATCGTTCCAGATGATACCCTGCATCTTCACGAGGTCGACGAGACCCTTGAAGTTGTTCTCGGCACCGATCGGAAGCTGGATCGCGATCGGCTTGGCGCCGAGGCGGTCAACGATGTCGGCCAGACACTTGAAGAAGTCGGCACCCGTCTTGTCCATCTTGTTGGCGAAGACGATGCGCGGAACCTTATACTTGTCGCCCTGGCGCCAGACGGTCTCGGTCTGGGGCTCGACGCCCTGGTTCGAGTCGAGCACGCAGACGGCGCCATCGAGCACGCGCAGCGAACGCTCGACTTCGATGGTGAAGTCGACGTGGCCGGGGGTGTCGATGATGTTCAGGCGCTTGCCGGCCCAGAATGCGGTGGTGGCAGCCGAGGTGATCGTGATGCCACGCTCCTGCTCCTGCTCCATCCAGTCCATCGTCGCGGCACCTTCGTGCACTTCGCCGATCTTGTGGCTCTTGCCGGTGTAATAGAGGATGCGCTCGGTGGTCGTGGTCTTGCCGGCATCGATATGCGCCATGATACCGAAATTGCGGTAGTTCTCTATGGCATGAACGCGAGGCATGGGCTGTTCCTTAGATTCCGTGTTTCGCCGTTACCAGCGATAGTGCGAGAAGGCGCGGTTGGCTTCCGCCATCCGGTGCACGTCTTCACGCTTCTTGACGGCGTTGCCGCGGTTGTTCGAGGCGTCGAGCAGCTCAGCCGAGAGTCGCTCGGTCATCGTCTTCTCGTTGCGCTCGCGCGCAGCCGAGATCAGCCAGCGGATGCCCAGCGCCTGACGGCGGGTCGAGCGAACTTCGACCGGAACCTGGTAGGTCGCGCCGCCGACGCGGCGGGAGCGCACTTCGATCGTCGGCATGACGTTCTCGAGCGCCTGCTCGAACACGCCGAGCGGACTCTGCTTGGTCTTGGCTTCGATGATGCCAAACGCACCGTAGACGATGCCTTCGGCGACCGACTTCTTGCCGGCGTACATCACCGAGTTCATGAACTTCGTGACGATGATGTTCCCGAACTTCGGATCCGGGAGAACTTCGCGCTTTTCCGCTGAGTGGCGACGAGACATTGAGCTGGTTCCCGTTTACTTCGGACGCTTGGCGCCGTACTTCGAACGACGCTGCTTACGGTTCTTGACGCCCTGGGTATCCAGAACGCCGCGGAGGATGTGGTAGCGCACGCCGGGCAAGTCCTTGACGCGGCCGCCGCGGATCATGACCACCGAGTGCTCCTGGAGGTTATGACCTTCGCCGGGGATGTAGCCGATCACCTCGAAGCCGTTCGTCAGGCGCACCTTGGCGACCTTACGAAGCGCCGAGTTCGGCTTCTTCGGGGTCGTGGTGTAGACGCGGGTGCAAACACCACGCTTCTGCGGCGACTGCTGCAGCGCCGGCACCTTCTTGCGCGACTTCTGCACTTCACGCGGTTGAGCGATCAGCTGGTTGATCGTCGGCATCCTGGCCTTACCCTTTGTTCTGCCGCGGCCCCTTCCGGGTCCGCTGTCTTGGCGCGGCCCGTTGCCGGAACCGCAATTCTTTTCGGGCCACCCGCCCGACGAGGTCGCCTCGCACGGAACAATCCGCACAAAGCGAAATCGCGCCAACCGMTCCATCACCGAGCGGAAAGCGTTACGACGCCACAGAGGACCGCAGTTTCAGGCCAATCAGCATAAAGCTGCGGCCCGCGCACCGAGGTCATGCATCCGAATTCGACCTCAAGAGAACGAGCTCAAGAGACCTAAAATCGCACTGGCATTGCCTAGCTATGATCGACAGCGTTTGAGCGGCATTCGTCGAGGTTGGTGCCCGTCTTAGCGATCCCTGAGGATCCGATCCTTGGGGATCTAATCCCTGCGGATCAACGGGTGGCCCGTTCCGACGCTGGCGATGCTCACCGCCTGTCGTTAAGTGAGGCGCTTTCTATAAGTGAGAGTCGGCCAAGTCAAGGTGAAACGACAGTCAGAAAACGCTTCTGCCACCTGACGAAATCGCTGTTTGCCCGCACTCACCGCGCCTGTCGGATATGGGGACCGGACGCCTGTTCCGCCAGCCCAAAAACAATTTATACCCGGGTTAAATGTACTTTTATAACCCGTGCTAAGGTTTTTTTTCCTGTTGATGCGTCAATCTGCCGCCTGCGGCAGAGATTTGCACCATGCGCTACACCGACATTGCCATTATCGGCGGGGGATTGTCCGGCTCAACCGCCGCCGCAATGCTCGGCCGCGCCAGCATTTCGACGGTGCTGATCGACCCGCATGCGAGCTATCCGGCGGACTTTCGAGTCGAAAAACTCAGTGGTCACGTCCAGGTCGAGCGATTCCTGAAGACCGGAATCGGAGAATCGGTGCTGCGCCGCGCGACCTTTGCCGAAAACTGGATCGCCCGATTCGGCCGGTTGCTCGACAAGGCGCCGAGTCGGCAGTTCAACATCCTCTACGATTCGCTCGTCAACGCCGTCCGCGACGAGATCCCTGCTGGCGTCGAGCGCATCTGTGCAAAGGCGGTCTCGCTCTCGACGAGCCCGGAGCGGCAAAAGATCACGCTCTCCAATGAGGAGACGATCTCGGCCCGACTCGTCATGCTCGCCAACGGCCTGAACGTCGGCCTGCGCCACCAGCTCGGCATCGCGCGAAAAATCATCAGCGCCTGCCATTCGATCTCGATCGGGTTCGACGTGGTGCCGGCGGGGCGGAATTCGTTCGACTTCCCGGCGCTGACCTATTTCTCGGAACGGCCGAGCGACCGAATCCCCTACATCACGCTGTTTCCGACCGGTCCGCGGATGCGCGCCAATCTGTTCGTCTATCGCGGCGTCGACGACCCATGGCTGCGCGAATTGCGCCGCGCGCCAGCCGAGACGCTGAACGCCGCCCTGCCCCGGCTCAAGCGCATCACCGGCGCCTTCGACATCGCCGGCGAGATCAAGATCCGTCCGGTCGACCTCTATGTGAACGACGCAAGCGGCCAGCCCGGCCTCGTGCTGGTGGGCGATGCGTTCTCGACCTCCTGCCCCGCCGCCGGCACCGGCTGTGACAAGGTCTTCATCGACGTCGAGCGGCTCTGCAACGTCCATATCCCGGAGTGGCTCGCCTCCGACGGGATGGACGGGGCCAAGATCGCCACCTTCTACGCCGATCCGGTCAAGCGGGCCTGCGACGAATGGTCGGCGGCGAAGGCGTTCGAGTTCCGCTCTGTCACGACCGCGACGAGTCCCTACTGGACCGCGCATCGCTGGGCGCGCTTCATCGCTTGGACAGTTCAAGGCTTGCTGCGGCCGCTCGGAGGAGCAATTCATCTGGAGCCGAACTTCCTCGGTCACGCCTCCTCGTCGTCCTCGTCCTCATCATCCTCGTCGTCATCGTCGCTGTCGTCATCGGCCTGAGCCACAGCGCCATGCGGCTGGTGGATCTGGTCGTTCCACAGCTTGCGATAGGTGCCGTTCCTGGCGAGCAGCTCGGCATGCGAGCCGCGCTCGATCGCCCTGCCCCCTGAGATCACGATGATCTCGTCCATCTCGACCACGGAGGTCAGGCGATGGGTCGACCAGATCATGGTGCRCCCCTTCGCGACCTTCAGCAGCGTGCGGTTGATCGCGGCCTCGGTGGTCTGGTCGAGCGCCGAGGTGGCTTCGTCCAGCAGCAGCACGGAAGGGTTACGGATGACCGCGCGCGCGATCGCGATGCGCTGGCGCTGGCCGCCCGACAGCGTATCGCCGCGCTCGCCGACCGGCGTGTCGTAGCGCTGCGGCAGGCTCATGATGTAGCGGTGGATCTCGGCCTTCTTGGCGGCGTCCTCCACCTCCTCGTCGGTCGCGCCTTCCTTGCCGAGCCGGATGTTCTCGCGAATCGACATGTTGAACAGCATGTTCTCCTGGAACACCACCGCCATGCTCCGGCGCAGCGAATCCAGCGTCACCTTGCGGACGTCGACGCCGTCGATGGCGACGCGCCCCTCGTTGGGCACGTACAGCCGCAGGATCAAATTGAGCAGCGTGCTCTTGCCGGAGCCCGAGGGGCCGACGATGGCGATGCGCTTGCCGGCGTTGAGCTTGAGGCTGAGATTGTCCAGCACCGGCGTCTGGCTGCCTTCGTACTGGAACGTCACGTGGTCGAAGGTGATGTCGTTGGTGATGCGCGGCAGATCGGGCGCGCCGGGACGATCGGCGCCGCGCGTCGGCTCGTCCAGCAGCTCCTGCATGTGGCGGATGGCGGCGGCCGAGGAGATCGACACCGGGATGAAGTGCATCACGTGGGCGATGTTGTAGGAGACCTCCCAGAACGCACTCTCGAAGGTGACGAAGGTGCCGATGGTGATCTGGCCCTTGGTCGCCAGATAGGCGCCGATTGCGAGCACGACGAGGTGCAGCAGCAGCACCGAAATAGTGACCGTCCGCTCCACCATGGTCGACAGGAACGCAGCCGAAGCGATCTTGCGGCGGGTCTCGTCGTTGCGGAAGCTGAAGAAGCCGAACATCTTGCGTTGCAGGCTGAACGCCTTGATCACGGCCTGCGCGGCCACATTCTCCTGCACCATGCCGAGCAGCGCGCTCTCGTTCTGCTTCTGCTCGTAATTGGCCTGCACCGCCTTCGGGGTGAGGATGCGCGGCCCGATCAGCGTGATCGGGAACACCAGCAGCGCGACCGCGGCGAGCTGCCAGTTCAGGAACAACATCAGGATGATGCCGGCGATCAATTCCAGGAACGGCAGCGCTGCACTGTTGGCGAAGGTCTTGACCGAGCCCTCGAAGGCCGAAAGGTCGACGGAAAAGCGCGACAGGATCTCGCCGCGCTTGGTGCGGCCGAAATAGGCCGCCGGCAGGTCCTGGACATGCTCGAACAGGCGCTTGCGGACATCGGAGATGATGCAGGCAGCCAGCCTAGCGTCCCAGCGCTCGTACCAGACCGCCACGATCGAGGTGAAGATGCCGGCGACCGCGAGCACGCCGAGGATCTTGTAGAGCGCCTGGAAATCCTCCTCGCCGAGCGCGTCGTCGATCAGGTACTTCAGGCTGAGCGGCATGATGACGTTGAACAGCGTCTCGACGCAGACGCCGAACGCCACGAATGACAGCATCCGCTTGTAGTTGGACAGGAACGGCTTGACGAAACCCAGGATGGTCGCGAGCGCGCCTGCGGCCTCGCGCGCGGTAAAGACGACGAGCTCCTCGTCCTCATCGTCGAGCTCCAGCTCGTCCTCCTCGTCTTCGTCGTCCTCGTCGTCTTCGAGGTCCGCCTTGACGGGGACAAGCTTGTCGTCGAGCTCGGCCGCCTCTTCCGTGGCGAGTTTCTGTTTGTCGGGCGGGAGGGGCTTGGACGCCATGAAACCAACCGATGCTGACGGCCGGCATGACCGCGGAGAAAGCAGGAAATAGCGGCAACCGCTATCGCACCGATTCTATGCGATCATGACGAATTCGGCAAAGCAATTGGCTAGGCCGGTCCGATCCCGTCTCTAGTCGTCGTCCTCATCCTCGACCTTGTCGAAGAAGGAATAACGCAGGCTGTCGGCGTCGGCGTACCACTGACCCGGGCCCTTGTTGGCAGCAAGCGTCGCCTCCCAGAGCGCATCGGTGCAGTCCTTGCGATGCATCGACAGGTCAAAGCCGTTGCCGAAGAACAGCTCGGACCATTCCCACCAGGTGCCGAGCTTCTTGACGCCGCGCAGCAGGTCGTAGCGGTCGATCACCACTGAAGCCATGTCCGAGGTGATCGAGCCGAACACGAGGCCGGTCTTGACCACGCGGTTCAGTTCGCGGATCGCGCGGACCACCTGCTTCGGGGAAACATGGCAGAGGCTGGTCTCGAACACGAAGTCGAAGGCGCCATCCTTGAACGGCATGTCGGTGATCGAGCCGAGCTTGTTGTACTTCTTCAGCGCCTTCGGCGTCCTGGCGTGGATGGCGCGGTTGTTCTCGATGCCGAAGGCATCGATGCCGCGGTCGCGCAGCGCGCCCACCAGTTCGCCGCTGGCCGAGCCCGCGACCAGCAGCTTGGCGCCCTTGGCCTTGCCCCAGACGATGCCGATCAGCCTGGTCAGATAATCGGGATCGGTGAAGTGGCGCCAGGCTTCGCTGTAGGGACCGAGGCCGCGATAGTTCTCGAAATAGTCGCGGTCGATCTTGTCCGAGACCGGCTCGCCCTCCTCCTGTCCGCGCTCGCGGCGCAGGCGCATCATCTCGGTCAGGATGATGTCGGTCGCCGCGTCCGAGGAGTCGAGCAGACCGTTCAGCGTGGAGTCGAACAGATAATCGCCGACCACCACGATGCCGGGATGCTCCTTCGGCTCCGGCCGGTGATTGGTCATGACGTCGCGCACGGGCAGACCGCCGGGGATGGCGTTCACCGACGACAGCCAGCGGTGGATCTTGCCTTCCACGAAATGCGAACGCGCATCGCCGAGCGAGGCGGGCAGCGATTTCAGTGCGGCGTCGATCAGCTCCTGATCCGACAAATTGGCGAAGGCGAGCGCGTCGGAGCCGGGAATCAGCCAGTTCAGCACGCCGTGCTTGCCAACGTCATGGCGCGCGCCCTCGTTGTAGACGCAGCAGCCGCCGAAGGCTTCCGACATGAACCAGGCGCCGGAAATCTTCTCGCCCCAGAACGGCGCGTCGAACAGGATCGAGACGCGCAGATAGTGCGCGGGACGATCGAAATACGAGACGTGCTTGACCATCGACTTGCGGAGCTGCTCGCCTTCCCAGCCCATGGTCGCGAGCCACGAATGCGGCAGGCAGACCAGCACGAGGTCGAAGTCGCGCGTCTCCGGCCCCTTGCCGTTCATCATCTTGAGCTGGTAGCGGCCGGTCGGCGCCTTGCCGACGGTGAGCACGCGGTGATTGAGCTGGACGTCGGCGTTGACCTCCGACTGCAGGCACTCGATCAGCTGCTCGTTGCCGTTCTGTATGGAATAGAGGCCGATATAGCCGTCGACATCCATCAGGTAGTTCTTGAGCGCGTTGAGCCCGTTGGTGTTGTGGCTTTCGGTCGCGATGTCGGAGCGCGCCATCACCTTGAAGAAACGCTTTGCGGTTTCGTCCTCGACCTCCTCGTCGAGCACCTGCTCGGCGGTCTTGTAGGCCCAGGGATTCTCGTTGTCGTGCGCGCCGACGCCCTCGTAATATTCGATCGGCGTCATCGCCTCGGCGCAGCGGTTCCGGAACGCCTCGATCGCAGCTGCAGCCTTGGCGCCGTATTTGCGGCGCATGCCCGCGACGTCGTTGAGGAGCTCGCCGCCGAACTGCACCTGCTCGGCGTCCATCGGAATGGTCTGAAGTCCGAAATGCTGGATCAGCTCGCGCAGCGGATCGGGACCCGTCATCGAGTAGTCGTAGATCTCGGCAACGCCGGCCTCGTACATCGCCGGCGCGGAATCGAATTTGCGCGTGACGATCTTGCCGCCGAGCCGGTCGGAGGCCTCGTAGATGGTGATGCGGCAGAGGTCGCCGAGCTTACGCTTCAAGTACCAGGCGCTCATCAGCCCGCCGGGGCCGCCGCCTACGATTGCGAGATCAAGCATATGAGTTCCGTGGTCTCCGGCCCTGCCCCCGTCACGGGACCACCGGTCTAACTTCCCTTAGCAGAAGCGCTTTTGCGCCTGAAGGAAAGATGAACAAAGGTTGATCCTGCACCGCAACAGGCAAACAAAGCAGCAAAAAGGCCGGCTTGCGCCGGCCTTTTCATTGTCCTCGGTATTCCTACGGATGAACAATTATTCCGCAGGAGGCAGCGCAGGAAGCTCCGCTTCAGGCGCGGGCGACACGACGGCCGCCTGCTTCTCGCGCTCGTCCAGGATCAGCTTGTCGCGCTTCATCGCGACTTCGCGGATCTTGGCCATGGAGGCGCCGGTGCCCGCCGGGATCAGCCGGCCGACGATGACGTTCTCCTTGAGACCTTCGAGCGGATCGACCTTGCCGTTGACCGCCGCTTCCGTGAGGACGCGGGTGGTCTCCTGGAACGAGGCCGCCGAGAAGAAGGAGCGGGTCTGGAGGCTCGCCTTGGTGATGCCGAGCAGAACCGGCGTTCCCGTAGCGATCTTCTTGCCCTCTTCCTTCGCCTTCTCGTTGAGCGCGTCGAACTCGATCTTGTCGACCTGCTCGCCGGAGATCATGTCCGTATCGCCCTGGTCGGTGACTTCCACCTTCTGGAGCATCTGACGGACAATCACCTCGATGTGCTTGTCGTTGATGAGCACGCCCTGGAGCCGGTAGACTTCCTGGATCTCGTTGACCAGATAGGCCGCGAGCTCCTCGATGCCCTTGACCGCCAGGATGTCGTGCGGCGCCGGGTTGCCTTCGACGATGAAGTCGCCCTTTTCGACGACGTCGCCGTCCTGAAGGTGGATGTGCTTACCCTTCGGGATCAGGTACTCGCGTGCCTCGTCGGTCTTGTCCATCGGCTCGATCGAGATGCGACGCTTGTTCTTGTAGTCGCGTCCGAACCGGATGGTGCCCGAGATTTCGGCGATGATCGCCGCATCCTTCGGACGCCGTGCCTCGAACAGTTCCGCCACCCGCGGCAGACCGCCGGTGATGTCACGCGTCTTGGCGCTTTCGGTCGAGACACGGGCGAGGATGTCGCCCGTATTGACCTTGGCTCCGACGTCGACCGAGAGAATGGCATCGACCGACAGCATGTAGCGGGCATCGCCGCCACGGGCGAGCTTGAGCACCTTGCCGTCCTTGCCCTTGACCACGATGGCCGGACGGAGGTCCGCGCCGCCGCGGGTCGAGCGCCAGTCGATGACCACGCGCTTGGCGATACCGGTGGCCTCGTCGAGCGTTTCCGAGATCGACTGCCCCTCGACCAGATCCTCGAAGCCGATGGTACCTTCGACTTCGGTGAGCAGCGGACGGGTGTAGGGATCCCACTCGACGATGCGCTGGCCGCGCTTGACGGTGTCGCCCTCGTCGACGTGCAGGCGCGAACCGTACTGGATACGGTGCGTCGCACGCTCGGTGCCGTCGGCATCGACGATCGCGATCACCATGTTGCGGACCATCGCGACCAGGTGACCTTCGCTGTTGCGGGCGATGGCCTTGTTCCTGATCACGATCTTGCCGTCGAAGTTGGATTCGACGAACGACTGCTCGTTGAGCTGCGCCGCACCACCGATGTGGAAGGTGCGCATGGTCAGCTGGGTGCCGGGCTCGCCGATCGACTGCGCCGCGATGACGCCGACGGCTTCACCGTGGTTGACAGGCGTGCCGCGGGCGAGGTCGCGGCCGTAGCACATGCCGCAGATGCCGTTGACGAGCTCGCAGGTCAGTGCCGAGCGGATCTTCACCTCCTGCACGCCACCCTGGTGGATGGCGTCCAGATGGCTCTCTTCCATCAGCGTACCGCGCTTGATGATCACCTTGCCCGAGCTGTCACGCACGTCTTCGCAGGCCGTACGGCCAAGGATGCGCGAGCCGAGCGAGGCAACCACGGTGCCGGCATCGACGATGGCGCGCATCTTGATGCCGAGCTTGGTGCCGCAGTCGTTCTGCGTGATGATGCAGTCCTGCGCCACGTCGACGAGACGACGGGTCAGGTAGCCCGAGTTCGCGGTCTTCAACGCGGTGTCCGCGAGGCCCTTACGGGCGCCGTGGGTCGAGTTGAAGTACTCGAGCACCGAGAGGCCTTCCTTGAAGTTCGAGATGATCGGCGTCTCGATGATCTCACCCGACGGCTTGGCCATCAGGCCGCGCATGCCGGCGAGCTGGCGCATCTGGGCCGGCGAACCGCGGGCACCGGAGTGAGCCATCATGTAGATCGAGTTGATGTCGGCATCCGCCCCGCTCGCCGTCTTCTTGGTCGAGGAGATCTCCTTCATCATCGCCTTGGCGATTTCTTCCGTGGCCTTCGACCAGGCGTCGACGACCTTGTTGTACTTCTCGCCATGGGTGATCAGACCGTCGTTGTACTGTTGCTCGAAATCCTTCGCCAGCGTACGGGTGGTGTCGACGATCTTCCACTTGGAGTGCGGCACGACCATGTCGTCCTTGCCGAACGAGATGCCGGCCTTGAACGCGTTGTAGAAGCCGAGCGCCATGATGCGGTCGCAGAAGATCACAGTCTCCTTCTGGCCGCAGTGACGGTAGACCTGGTCGATCACGCCCGAGATTTCGCGCTTGGTCATCAGCTTGTTGATGATCTCGTACGAAATCCGCGGGTTCTTCGGCAGCAGGTTGCCGAGCATGACGCGACCCGCGGTGGTCTCGATCCAGCGCGTCGAGACCTTGCCGGTCTCGTCCATGCCCTGCCACCGATACTTGATCTTGGTGTGGAGGTGGATGACCTTCGCGTGCAGCGCGTGCTCGAGCTCGGCCATGTCGCCGAAGATCTTGCCCTCGCCGGGCAGGCCTTCACGCATGATCGAGACGTAGTAGAGACCGAGCACGATGTCCTGCGACGGCACGATGATCGGCTGGCCGTTCGCCGGATGCAGGATGTTGTTGGTCGACATCATCAGGACGCGCGCTTCCAGCTGCGCCTCGAGCGACAGCGGAACGTGCACGGCCATCTGGTCGCCGTCGAAGTCGGCGTTGAACGCGGCGCAGACCAGCGGATGCAGCTGGATCGCCTTGCCCTCGATCAGCACGGGCTCGAACGCCTGGATGCCGAGACGATGCAGCGTCGGTGCGCGGTTGAGCAGCACCGGATGCTCGCGGATGACCTCGTCCAGGATGTCCCAGACCTCGGGCCGCTCCTTCTCGACCAGCTTCTTCGCCTGCTTCACGGTGGTGGACAGGCCCTTCGCGTCAAGCCGCGAATAGATGAACGGCTTGAACAGCTCGAGCGCCATCTTCTTCGGCAGGCCGCACTGATGCAGGCGCAGCTCGGGACCGACCACGATCACCGAACGGCCCGAATAGTCGACGCGCTTGCCGAGCAGGTTCTGACGGAAGCGACCCTGCTTGCCCTTGAGCATGTCGGCGAGCGACTTCAGCGGACGCTTGTTGGCACCCGTGATGACGCGGCCGCGGCGGCCGTTGTCGAACAGCGCATCGACCGCTTCCTGAAGCATGCGCTTCTCGTTGCGGATGATGATGTCCGGCGCGCGCAGCTCCATCAGCCGCTTCAAGCGGTTGTTGCGGTTGATGACGCGGCGGTAGAGGTCGTTGAGGTCCGAGGTCGCGAAGCGGCCGCCGTCCAGCGGCACCAGCGGACGCAGGTCCGGCGGAATCACTGGAACCACGGTCATGATCATCCATTCCGGCTTGTTGCCGGAGTGGCGGAACGCTTCCACGATCTTCAGGCGCTTGGCGAGCTTCTTGTGCTTGATGTCGGAGTCGGTCTCCTGCATCTCGAGGCGCAAGGTGGCTTCGAGCTTCTCGAGGTCCATGCCCTTGAGCAGCTCGCGGATCGCTTCCGCGCCGATCATGGCGGTGAAGGAATCCTGGCCGTACTCGTCCTGCGCCTTCAGATACTCGTCTTCCGACAAGAGCTGACGGTCCTTGAGCGCGGTGAGGCCCGGCTCGAGCACGACGTAATATTCGAAGTAGAGGATCCGCTCGAGATCCTTCAGCGTCATGTCCAGCAGAAGGCCGATGCGCGAGGGCAGCGACTTCAGGAACCAGATGTGGGCGACGGGGGCTGCGAGCTCGATATGGCCCATGCGCTCGCGCCGGACACGCGACAGCGTGACCTCGACCGAGCACTTCTCGCAGATGATGCCCTTGTACTTCATGCGCTTGTACTTGCCGCACAAGCACTCGTAGTCCTTGATCGGCCCGAAGATGCGGGCGCAGAACAGGCCGTCGCGCTCGGGCTTGAAGGTACGGTAGTTGATGGTCTCCGGCTTCTTGATCTCGCCGTAGGACCAGGACAGAATCTTCTCAGGAGACGCGATCGAAATCCGGATCTGGTCGAAGACCTGAGCCGGAGTCGTCGGGTTGAAGAGATTCATAATTTCTTGGTTCATCGTCTTCTCCTCGCGTGCCGGTCGCCTACGGCCGCAAATTCGAAAATCACTCAATCGGGGCGCCCTGCCCTCAAGGCCTCGGGAGGGGCGCCGATGCCCGGCCGTGAAGGCCGGGCATGAAAGGTCGTATTACTCGGCTGCTTCCGACGTCGGCGCCGGTCCCACCTTGGAGTTGTGCAGGTCGACGTTGAGGCCGAGCGAGCGCATTTCCTTGACCAGCACGTTGAACGATTCCGGAATACCGGCCTCGAACGTGTCGTCGCCGCGGACGATCGCCTCGTACACCTTGGTACGGCCGGCGACGTCGTCCGACTTCACCGTCAGCATCTCCTGGAGCGTGTACGCCGCGCCGTAAGCCTCGAGCGCCCACACTTCCATTTCACCGAAGCGCTGGCCACCGAACTGCGCCTTGCCGCCCAGCGGCTGCTGGGTGACGAGCGAGTACGGACCGATCGAACGCGCGTGGATCTTGTCGTCCACGAGATGGTGCAGCTTGAGCATGTAGATGTAGCCCACCGTCACCTTACGATCGAAGGCATCGCCGGTACGGCCGTCATAGACGGTCGACTGACCCGAAGCGTCGAGACCGGCAAGCTTCAGCATCTCCTCGATGTCGGCTTCCTTGGCGCCGTCGAACACCGGCGTCGCGATCGGCACGCCGCGGCTCAGATTGTGACCGAGCTCGATCAACTCGTTGTCGTTGAGCGACTTGATCGTCTCGTCCTCGCCGTAGACCTTCTTCAAGGTTTCCTTCAGCGGCTTGATGTCCTGCTTCGACAGATAGGCATCGACCGTCTGGCCGATACGCTTGCCGAGGCCGGCGCAAGCCCAGCCAAGATGGGTCTCGAGGATCTGTCCGACGTTCATGCGCGAGGGCACGCCGAGCGGATTGAGCACGATGTCGGCATGCGTACCGTCTTCGAGGAACGGCATGTCCTCGATCGGCACGATCTTCGACACCACGCCCTTGTTGCCGTGACGGCCGGCCATCTTGTCGCCGGGCTGGATCTTGCGCTTCACCGCGACGAAGACCTTGACCATCTTCATCACGCCGGGCGGCAATTCGTCACCGCGCTGAAGCTTCTCGACCTTGTCGAGGAAGCGCTGTTCCAGCCCCTTCTTCGACTCGTCGTACTGCTTCCGCATGGCCTCGATTTCGGCCATCAGCTTGTCGTTCGGCGAAGCGAACAGCCACCACTGCGACTTCGGGTACTCCTCGAGCACTGCACGGGTGATCTTGGTGTCCTTCTTGAAGCCCTTCGGGCCCGCAATGCCCTGCCGTCCCTCGAGGAGCTCGGCAAGACGGTTGTAGACGTTGCGGTCCAGGATCGCCTGCTCGTCGTCGCGGTCCTTGGCCAGACGCTCGATCTCTTCCCGCTCGATCGCCAGCGCACGCTCGTCCTTGTCGACGCCGTGACGGTTGAACACGCGCACTTCCACGATCGTGCCCTGCACGCCCGGAGGAACGCGCAGCGAGGTGTCGCGAACGTCGGAGGCCTTTTCGCCGAAGATGGCGCGCAGAAGCTTTTCTTCCGGCGTCATCGGGCTTTCGCCCTTCGGCGTGATCTTGCCGACCAGGATGTCGCCGGCGCGCACTTCCGCGCCGATGTAGACGATACCGGCTTCGTCGAGGTTCTTCAGCGCTTCTTCCGAGACGTTCGGAATGTCGCGGGTGATTTCCTCAGGGCCGAGCTTGGTGTCGCGGGCCATCACCTCGAACTCCTCGATGTGAATCGAGGTGAAGACGTCTTCCTTCACGATCCGCTCGGAGAGCAGGATCGAGTCTTCGAAGTTGTAGCCGTTCCACGGCATGAACGCGACCAGCACGTTGCGGCCGAGCGCGAGCTCACCGAGATCGGTCGACGGACCGTCGGCGATGATGTCGCCCTTCTTGACGATGTCGCCGACCTTCACCAGCGGACGCTGGTTGATGCAGGTCGACTGGTTGGAGCGCTGGTACTTCATCAGACGGTAGATATCGACRCCCGACCTGGTCGGATCGAGATCTTCCGTGGCGCGGATGACGACGCGGGTCGCGTCGATCTGGTCGATCACACCCGAACGGCGCGCCGCGATCGCGGCACCCGAGTCACGCGCAACCACGCCTTCCATGCCGGTGCCGACGAACGGCGCCTCGGCGCGAACCAGCGGCACCGCCTGGCGCTGCATGTTCGAGCCCATCAGCGCGCGGTTGGCGTCGTCGTTCTCGAGGAACGGGATCAGCGCCGCGGCGACCGAAACGAGCTGCTTCGGCGACACGTCCATGTAGTCGACCTTGTCCGGCGTCACCGGCAAGACTTCGCCGGCGTGACGGCAGACCACAAGATCCTCGGTGAAGCGGCCCTTCGGGTCGAGCGGCACGTTGGCCTGCGCGACCGTGTAGCGGCCCTCTTCCATCGCCGAGAGGTACACGACCTCGTCGGTGACGCGACCGTCCTTGACCTTGCGGTACGGCGTCTCGACGAAGCCGTACTTGTTCACTCGCGCGAAGGTCGCGAGCGAGTTGATCAGGCCGATGTTCGGACCTTCCGGCGTCTCGATCGGGCAGATGCGGCCGTAATGCGTCGGATGCACGTCGCGCACCTCGAAGCCGGCGCGCTCGCGGGTCAGACCGCCCGGTCCAAGCGCCGACAGGCGGCGCTTGTGGGTGATCTCCGACAGCGGGTTGGTCTGGTCCATGAACTGCGAGAGCTGCGAGGAGCCGAAGAACTCGCGCACGGCGGCAGCCGCCGGCTTCGCGTTGATCAGGTCCTGCGGCATGACCGTGTCGATGTCGACCGAGGACATGCGCTCCTTGATCGCGCGCTCCATGCGCAGCAGGCCGATGCGGTACTGGTTCTCCATGAGCTCGCCGACCGAGCGCACACGGCGGTTGCCGAGATGGTCGATGTCGTCGATCTCGCCCTTGCCGTCGCGCAAATCCACCAGCGTCTTGATGACGGAGAGGATGTCTTCCTTGCGCAGCGTACGCTGGGTGTCGGGCGCATCGAGGTCGAGGCGCATGTTCATCTTGACGCGACCGACCGCGGACAGGTCGTAGCGCTCGGCGTCGAAGAACAGCGACTGGAACATCGCCTGCGCCGAATCCAGCGTCGGCGGCTCGCCCGGACGCATCACGCGGTAGATGTCGAACAGYGCGTCCTCGCGCGTCATGTTCTTGTCGGCCGAGAGCGTGTTGCGGATGTAGGCGCCGACATTGACGTGGTCGATGTCGAGCAGCGGCAGTTCCTTGTAGCCCTGCTCGTTGAGGGCCTTCATCGACTTGTCGGTGATCTCTTCACCGGCTTCCGCGTGGATCTCGCCGGTCTTCGGGTTGACGAGGTCCTCGGCGAGATAGTTGCCGACGAGCTCCTCATCGGACAGCCGCAGCGCCTTCAGGCCCTTCTCCTGCATCTGACGCGCACCGCGCACGGTGAGCTTCTTGCCGGCCTCAAGCACGACCTTGCCGGTGTCGGCGTCGATCAGGTCGTTGATGGTCGAGTAGCCGCGGAAACGGTTGGCGTCGAACGGAACGCGCCAGCCTTCCTTGGTCCGCTTGTAGAGAATCTTCTTGTAGAACGTGGACAGGATCGCCTCGCCGTCGAGGCCGAGCGCGAACATCAGCGACGTCACCGGAATCTTGCGGCGACGGTCGATACGCGCATAGACGATGTCCTTGGCGTCGAACTCGATGTCGAGCCAGGAGCCGCGATACGGGATGACGCGAGCGGCGAACAGCAGCTTGCCCGAGGAATGGGTCTTGCCCTTGTCGTGGTCGAAGAACACGCCGGGCGAACGGTGCATCTGCGAGACGATGACGCGCTCGGTGCCGTTGACGATGAAGGTGCCGTTCATCGTCATGAGCGGGATGTCGCCCATGTAGACGTCCTGCTCCTTGATGTCCTTCACCGACTTCGCGCCGGTTTCCTCGTCGATATCGAACACGATGAGGCGCAGCGTCACCTTGAGGGGTGCCGCGAAGGTCATGCCGCGCTGGCGGCACTCGTCGACGTCGTATTTCGGCTGCTCGAACTCGTAGCGGACGAATTCCAGCATCGAGGTGCCCGAGAAGTCGGAGATCGGGAACACCGAGCGGAACACAGCCTGCAGGCCCTCGTCGAGACGCCCGCCCGCGGGTTCGTCGACCATCAGGAACTGGTCATAGGACGCCTTCTGAACCTCGATGAGGTTCGGCATCTCGGCGACTTCCTTGATGTGTCCGAAGAACTTGCGAACGCGTTTGCGACCGGTGAATGTCTGCTGCGCCATCGTGGCCTCTCATTTCGTCGCCCGCTCCGGGCGCGCCGTCCAGGACGCGGTTGCCACCGCTCCCCGGGTTGAATTTTTCGAACCCGCTTTGGGGACCAAAAATCCAGATTCAGACCGTCATGTCCTGAATCTGTTCTTCAGACCTTCAAAACGCAAAACGACGCGCGGGGCGCATAGGCACGCCCGCCCGTCACAACGATTGTCTTCACGGACTGCAAAAGCCCGAAATAGCCTGCTCTCCCAACGGCTTACAGGGAATCCAGCATCCCTGCCCACCGCGCTTTCGTGCTGTCGAACCGATATGGGGCGACAATAGTAGAGATTCGAGGGGTTAACCTTCAAATCCCAACACTTTTTCGTGTTCGGCCTACGTCGGGATGTTCCGTCGCACGCCTTTTGCATATTGCCCACCCTTAGATGGGTGGACCGAGACCCCGGGCTTCGCTGATGCTCGCCCGGGATCTCGCGCCAGTAAGCGTTGCTTACTTGAGCTCGACCTTCGCGCCAGCCTTCTCGAGCTGGACCTTGATCTTCTCGGCTTCGTCCTTGTTCACGCCTTCCTTGACAGGCTTCGGCGCGCCCTCGACGAGGTCCTTTGCTTCCTTCAGGCCCAAGCCGGTGATGGCGCGGACTTCCTTGATGACCTCGATCTTCTTGTCGCCGGCGGCGGCAAGAACGACCGTGAACTCGGTCTTCTCTTCAGCCGGAGCGGCGGCAGCGCCACCACCAGCCGGGCCGGCCACGGCGACAGCCGCGGCAGCCGAAACGCCCCACTTCTCTTCGAGGAGCTTCGCGAGTTCGGCAGCTTCGAGCACGGTGAGGCTCGAGAGGTCGTCAACGATCTTCTGCAAGTCAGCCATTGTTCAGTTTCCTTGAGTGTAAGTCTGGTTCGGGTTTGAGTTTTACGAAGGGCGTCAGGCCGCTTCGCCCTTTGAGGCATGAGCCTGGATGACGCGCGCGAGCTTGCCCGCGGGCGCATTGGCGAGCTGAGCGATCTTGGTCGCCGGGGCCACAAGAAGGCCGACGATCTTGGCGCGCAGTTCATCAAGCGACGGCAGCGAGGCAAGTGCCTTCACGCTGTCGACATTCAGGACGGTCTTTCCCATCGAGCCGCCAATGATGACGAACTTTTCGTTCGTCTTGGCGAATTCGACGGCGACCTTCGGCGCCGCTACCGGATCGTTCGAAGTGGCGATCACGGTCGGTCCCTTCAGCATGGGGCCGATGGCAACGACGTCAGTGCCTGCAAGAGCAATTTTGGCGAGACGGTTCTTCGAGACCTTCACCGAGGCGCCAGCCTGCTTCATCTGCATACGCAGCTTCTGCATCTGGGCAACGGTCAGGCCGGAATATTGAGCAACGACCGCGACGCTCGTGGTCTTGAAGACCCCATTGAGCTGTTCGACCGCTTCCTTTTTTGCCGCTCGTTCCACAGCAAGCTCTTTCCGGTTGGCGGTCATCGCGAGAAGCGGGACCGCCGGGTTGCACCCATCGCCCCACCCAAAACCTGAACCTCGGGGCCAAAACCCCTGGGACACGCGCCGGGCGAGACGACAATTCAAAGCCTGCCCTCCGGGAGCCCTTAAGGCCCACGGCGTGTCGAGGTCCGAACCAGACCCGTTTCGCAAGCCAGCCGTTAAAGCTGGGCGCGAAGTGAAATCCGGTCTTCACCCGTCTATGCAGGCCATGCGATTAAGCCGTTGAGAAATCGAAATTTCCCGCGGGCGCCTGCAGTCTTGGACAGGACAAGGTCAGCCGGCGAACCGTCCGACCCCTGCCCGCACTCCACCAACCGACGGGTTTTCCTTCCTTTTCGGGCAAATCCTAACGGACGTCCTGAAAAGGAATGATCTCCTGTCTTGTCGGGTTTTCGGAATGCGTGCACGAACGCGCCAGCCGAGGCCGGCACGTCCGGAAGCGGTTCTTTAACCGCTCGGAGCCCGCTTGCCAAGAGCAAAATTCACACCAGTTCCAATCGACTGGCGGCAGGGCTTGAGACGGCCCGACAAGGGCCGATTCAGACCGATTTGACCCCGTATGGCAGCGGCTTGCCCGCGAAGAACTCCGTCAGGTTCGCCAGCACGCAGTTCTGCATGGCGACGTGCGATTCGAGGGTGTGGCCGCCGATATGCGGGGCGAACACGACATTGAGGAGCGCCGTCAGCGCGTCGGGGGCGTGCGGTTCCTTCTCGAAGACGTCGAGGCCGGCGCCGGCGATGGTCTTGTCGGAGAGCGCCGCCACCAGGGCCTTCTCGTCAATCACAGAGCCGCGGGAGATGTTGACGACGTAGCCGTGCTCCCCGAGTCGCCCGAGGATATCGGCGTTGACGACGTGCTGGGTCTCGGCCCCTGCCCGGACCGCGATCATCAGCACGCTGCACCAGTCGGCGAGCGCCTCCAGCGTCGGGAAATATTGATAGGGCAGATCGTATTTGCTGCGGCTGAAATAGCCGACCTCGCTCTCGAAGGCGGCGCAGCGGGCCGCAATCTTGCGGCCGATCTCCCCCATGCCGTAGACGCCGATGCGGCGGCCGGGCATGCCGGCCTGCGGCCGCATCATCGGCGACTGCTTTGAGCCGGCCCAATCGCCGCTGCGGACATATTGGTCGGCGACCAGGATCCGCCGCGTCGTCGCCAGCATCAGGGTCATCGCGATGTCAGCGACGGAAGCCGCATTGGCACCGGGGCTGTGGCCGACCGCGATGTTGCGCGCGGCGGCCGCCTTCAGGTCGACGCCGTCATAGCCGGTGCCGTAGCAGACGATGGCGCCGAGTTTTGGGAACAGGTCCATCGCCTCTGCCCCGAGCGGCGAGCCGCCAGCGGTGAGCATCGCGCGGATGCCGCCGAGCTCTTCGGCCGAAAACATCTCGCGCGCCGGCTTGCCGCAGGTGTCGAGCAGTTCGAACCGCTCGGCGAAGCGCGCCATCATCGTCTTCGGGAAGCGCGAGTAGATCAGGACCTTGTCAGCCATTTTTTCTTGTTTCCCGGTTCTTGTTTCCGATGAACGCCGCCGCAAACGACGAGGGGCGGAATCGGTTGCCCAATTCCGCCCCTCGCCTTATGCAATTTCCAAACCTCAGCCGAGGCAAGCCTTAGCCGAGAATGGTGCCCGGCTCGACCTTCACGCCGGGGCCCATCGTCGAGGACACCGCAACGCGCTGGATGTAGGTGCCCTTGGAGCCAGCCGGCTTCGCCTTCGAGACAGCATCGGCCAGGGCCTTGATGTTCTCGACCAGCTTCTCCTCGGAGAACGAGGCCTTGCCGACGCCGGCCTGCAAGATGCCGGCCTTCTCGACGCGGAACTCGACCGAGCCGCCCTTGGCACCCTTCACCGCACCGGTGACGTCCATGGTCACGGTGCCGATCTTCGGGTTCGGCATCAGGCCGCGCGGGCCGAGCACCTTACCGAGACGGCCGACCAGCGGCATCATGTCGGGAGTGGCGATGCAGCGGTCGAAATCGATCGAGCCGTTCTGCACCTTCTCGACCAGGTCCTCGGCACCGACGACGTCGGCACCAGCAGCCTTGGCTTCGTCAGCCTTGGCGCCGCGGGCGAACACGCCGACGCGGAGCGTACGACCGGTGCCGTTCGGCAGGGTCACGACGCCGCGGACCATCTGGTCGGCGTGACGCGGATCGACGCCGAGATTGATCGCGACCTCGATGGTCTCGTCGAACTTCGCCTTGGCGCGTTCCTTGACCATCTTGATGGCGTCCGCGAGCGGGTAAAGCTTTTCGCGGTCAACACCTTCGCGGGCTTTGTTCAAACGCTTTCCGATTGCCATGACCGCTTACCCCGCCACTTCCAGACCCATCGAACGGGCAGAGCCCTCGACCATCTTCATGGCCGACTCGATGGAATCGCAATTGAGATCCTTCATCTTCTTCTCGGCGATCTCGCGCACCTGCGCCTTGGTCACCTTGCCGGCCTTATCACGGCCCGGCGCCTTCGAGCCGGACTGGATCTTGGYGGCCTGCTTGAGGAAGAAGGACATCGGGGGCGTCTTCATCTCGAACGTGAACGAACGATCGGCGTAGATCGTGATCACGACGGGAATCGGGGTGTTCTTCTCTTCCTTCTGGGTCTGGGCGTTGWACGCCTTGCAGAACTCCATGATGTTGAGACCGCGCTGACCAAGCGCGGGACCGATCGGGGGCGAAGGATTCGCCGCACCGGCCGGGACCTGAAGCTTCAGGTATCCGGTCACTTTCTTTGCCATGTATCACTCCTGTTGTGCCGGCAGGGCCAGCGGTTTCAGGTTCGTGGTCTGGGTCGGATGCGGCTGGCAACCGCCCTCTCCCTCCCACGGCCTCTTGCTAGCGTGAGACCGAAGCCTCACGCCTCAATCGATCAGACCTTCTCGACCTGACCGAATTCCAGTTCGACCGGCGTGGCGCGGCCGAAGATCGACACCGCGACCTTCACGCGCGAGCGCGCCTCGTCGATTTCCTCGACCACACCCGAGAACGAGGCGAACGGGCCATCGGCCACGCGCACGTTCTCGCCGATTTCGAACGACACCGACGCCTTCGGCCGTTCCACGCCCTCCTGCACCTGGTGCAGGATGCGCATGGCCTCGGCTTCCGAGATCGGCATCGGCTTGTTCTCGGCGCCGAGGAATCCCGTGACCTTCGGGGTGTTCTTGATCAGATGAAACGCCTCGTCGGTCAGCTTCATCTTCACCAGCACGTAGCCCGGGAAGAACTTGCGCTCGGCGTCGATCTTGCGGCCGCGGCGCACTTCCGTGACCTTCTCGGTCGGAACCAGCACCAGCTCGAACAGCTCCTCGAGCCCGCGCTGCTTGGCCTGCTCGCGGATCGATTCGGCGACCTTCTTCTCGAAGTTCGAGTAAGCGTGGACGATGTACCAGCGCTTGTCGGTCGATTGGGTTGCAGCGGCTGTTGCCATCAGTGAATGCCCAAAAGGAAGGTGATGAGGTAACGGATGATCTGGTCGGCGGCGAAGAAGAATATCGAGGCCACGGCGACCATCACGAACACCATGATGGTGGTGATCGTGGTCTCACGACGGGTCGGCCAGGTGACCTTGGCGGTCTCCGAGCGCACTTCCTGCAAAAACTTGAACGGGCTGACTGCCATCGTTTGATGTCCAACGTCCGTCGACAGACGCGAATGAATTTCAGGGATCCGAACAGCCGCCGTTGGCCCAGCCCTCTGTCTCGAAGGATGAGCCGGGAAACCGGGCTCGATTGTTCGGGGATTTCAAAGCCGCGCCGGAAATCCGCGTTTAACGGGCCGGCTGCGAGTGCGGGGTAGATACTGCGGATGGGGCCAAAGGTCAAGGTGTGGGCTGGCCGGGACACGCGCGGCCGAGGCCAGCGGACCCGATCCGGATCAAGGGCTTACCCGGTCCGCATGATCCACGGTCCGAGCTTGTCGGCCCGCCGCCGTCCTGCCTGTCGATCCTGATTGTCTGGGATTAGCTGGCAGGAGTGGCAGGGCTCGAACCTGCGACCCCCGGTTTTGGAGTTCGGCGACCAGCGTCCGTTCCTGTCATGTTCAATCTGGGGTAGGACTGATCTATCTAGCGTTTCCTCGATTCCGGTCCCGAGCGTTCCCGCCCCCTCCCTCCGATTTGGGTAGCAAGATGGTAGCAGGCTGTTCCGCGACCGTTCCCCGCGTTTAAAGGGCCGGCACCCTAAAATCCTGCCGCGCTGCGGACGGCGGCGCTTAGGGTCGCTGATCGTGTCTGGACGATTGGGACTTGTTGATGCGGTGCTGCCGCCGGAGCCGAATAAGCCGGTGCGAGTAAAGCGGACCTTCCGGGCAATCGACGGCGGGAAATTGGACCCCTGAAACGGCGCTTAGCACTCGTGGAATCCACTGGACGCAATCGGACCCCGAATTCAAAGATGGGGGAGTGTCGTAGTGCCCCTACGGAGTGAACCTTCCCGAGTTCAATCAGACTAACCGTTACCGGGGTTTTGCATCATCCCCCCTGGGGCTGGAAAGCCGCCGCCCGCGATCCATTTAAGCGGGCGGCGTTTTTGCTTCTGAAAATGAAAAGGCCCAGGTCCGGGGCTGGCGCGACCTGGGCCTTGCGCTGGTCGTGTGACCTTTCAGACCACCGGCACCCAATCCGCAAGGCGTGAATTCGTTCCCAGTACCCTAACTTGAAACTGAGCGTGTCCTAATTGGGATAGCGTTCGCGGAGGCCCCCGCGCGGCAACAGCAACGTTTGCCCCTCCCTTCGCGTCGATTGTCCGCATCGGTGGGTGGGTAGCGGCTCGGTTCCACGGCGCGATCGTTTGGCCGGAAACCCACCTCTTTGTCGTGGCGGAAGATGTGCTGACGGTTAGCCGGCGCCGGCACCTTCCCGGCCTCGGCCAAATCTAGGCAGATGCGCTTCCCATGTGCGCGAGCACGGATAGCCGGCGCCAGTCAACCAAGCCCTGAACTTCAATAGCCACGGGTATCTAGGTAGTTGGCCGCCAAAGCGCAGGCCACCACCATCATATTCGAAACAAGCGCCCAAAAGATCATTCTCTCTGCCTCCGCTCAGCGCTGACCCTTGAACCGCGGGACCGCCGCTTCAGACTAAGAATGGCGCCCCTCAGAGCCGGGGCCGTTTTGATTTCGCCTTTTCCGTCGTCGATGGAGAAGTCACAATGCCCAGACAGATTGCGATTACACTCTGTTCATTGGCTGCTGCGTGCTTATTCGCATTCAGCGTAGCGGCGATCGTTTCCCATCACTAGCCACCAGGAAAAACTCCGCCGACCTCGCGAGCCGGCGCGAGTTGGTTGAGATTATTGGCGATCGGCGGGCACCGATCGCTGGAATCATTCTATAGCACGGACGCATCGCCAGCATGAGCCGGCGGTCCATCGTCAGCCGCTGCCGGTCGCGCTTTCGGTGTAATCGGCACCGGGGCGCGAATTAACTCGCGCTTGAGATTCCTGCGGCGCATACTTGCGCTATCATCTTGCTCTGTTGTTGGTCATCGCTCCCACACAAACCGCCCCTTGGCGTCTGCTACTTCTGGCGGCTGCTCATTTTTGCGAGTTAGCCGGGCCGAACGCCATTCAGCGGTGCAGAGAACACCCCTATCGCATTCGTCTGCAAGCTTAAGAAGCAGGTCCGCGTCGGCCTCGTCCCCCGAGGCGAAGGCCAATCTGCGATACCGGATCGCGCGGACGCTGTTCATGGCGTCTCAAATCCCGACGAAGCCGTGACGCGAACTCATTTGACCCTTCCAGCAAAGGCAAAAGTGAACGCCGCAGTAGAAATACTAGGTCTCCGTGGCGAAGGGGGAGGTTCAATCGAAGGCGCGAGCGCGCTTGGTTCACAAGCCGATACTGCGGAACGCCGCGAGGAGGCCGCCACTGAGGCTGTGGCCAAATCACACGGCGCCGATCTCAACCGTTCGATTGAGATCTTAGCTACCGTTAAAGGCCCGCCGGCAGTCAGCCGAGGCGGGCGTTCGGGCGTTCCTCAACCTCGCCTGTTAAATACGATTCCAAGTGTAACCTGGATAACATTGCGCTGCGGTAGAGCCGCGGTATGTTTCCCCTCACCGGGGCTGACTCCATATTACACTTAGACCCTTTTCACCCGGATTTTATTGACAATGCGGGCCGCAGCGGTCCCCCTGCTGCGGCCTTCGCGTTCTATCAACTTCCATTTTAGGAGGGCGAATGGCCAAAGAACATTGCCTGATTGTGCTCGCAGCCGGAAGAAAATTGGATTTGCTTCGGGGAGAGGCCTCCCGCGTTGCAGTAGCAAGCAAACTAGGCTGGTGGTCCGTCCGTGCCGAGGTCGGTACCAAATTCTGCTTTGAAGATTCCACGGCGAAAGACAATTTCGCACTCGCTTGCGACAGCTTCGGCATCACGTGCCGAGAAGGCTCGTCCTAACAAAATGACCTTGCCCCCAAGTTTTATCCAGTCCTGAGTTCGCCCCGGCTGTTGGATTTGCCCGGTTGGACGGTGGCAGCGGCGGGAGCCGGCGCGGAGCCCTCGGCATAGCGCAGCGCCGGCTCCCGGCGCGGGTGGCAGGTGAAGGCGAACT